>JANPDI010000262.1:0-2374 GCA_031431435.1 Burkholderiales bacterium | reverse complement strand
GGCAGCGGCGGGGGAGGGTTTCAAGACTGCGGACATGGTGGTTCTCCTGCAAAAAATGATTGGATGCGCGAGTAAAAATTATACGACTTCACCGGTGTCGGTAACACAGTGACGTGTCTTCTCCGGCATTTGCTGCGGGGCTGTGCATTTGGCCGTCCCAGCATTTGGTGCGGGCGGGGTTTTTGCCCTTCCCCGAATTTGGTGCATGGCGCTGTGTTTTTGACCTTCCCCGGCATCTGGCCGGGGCCCAAGTTGATTTTGCGAAGGTGACAACCCAACTTGGGCACCGGACGGGCGCGAAACGATGAAGCTGTTTCGCTGCTCCGGTGAAGGGCAGTGTTGTCGTCATTCCTGCCCCGGCTTTAAACATACTGGGGCAGGCTATGCGTGGGAATGACGGTCGACTGAGGTTTGCAGAAGTTTCATATTATCAAACACCAGCAACCACGCGCCATTCGCGGAAAAAGGTGCTCAAACCGCGCAACAGGAGCGGAGTTTGCTTATTTTTCCTTAAACGCAAACAACACCGCGTCTGCCGGCGCTTGCGGACGGGTAAGAGCAGAGCCTGTCCCGGACTTGATCCGGGAGGCCCCGCGAAGCGGGGATGCGACCCGAAGCGAGCGCGTTGTGCCGGCCTCATTCCGCGAACGCAAACAACACGGCATCCGCCGGCACCATTTCACCAACCTGAAACGCGACACGTTCAATCACCCCATCACGCGGGCTGACAATGGTGTGCTCCATTTTCATGGCTTCCATGATGATCAATGGCTGGCCTTTTTTGATGGTGTCACCGTTGGCAGCCATGAGTTTGACCACCCGACCGGGCATCATTGCCGTCAAGCGGCCTTCGTTGGTGCTGTCGTCACCTTCAAAATGGAACGGGTCAAACAGGGTTAACGCCACGCGTGATGATGCCGTCAGCACACTAATGTCATTGCCCGCGCCGATAACCCGCAACACCTTTTTTTGTCCGCCGAGTTCAACTTGCAGCGCACCATCGGCGCGTTCGATGCAGTTAAATGGCAAACGGGTGGTGCCGTTTACAAAATAACGAATACCCTGGGCGATTTCAACGTGACACTCGATCGGGTCGGCTAGTGAGGCAGTTTTGAATTCAATCAGCCGTGAGGCAACGCCGTTCAAGCGCCAGCCAATCGGCGACGACCAGGGTGACTCGTCGTCATCCGCATCATCGGCCTCATCAGCAATCACCGCCGCACACGCGGCGGCGAGCACAAATGCATCGATGGGGGCGGCGGCCAGCAGCGTTGCTTTGTGTTTGGCGATAAAGCCGGTATCGGTATCACCGGCAAGATAGGCCGGGTGCTGCAGCAACGTCTGCAAGAATGCAAGATTGGTTTTAACGCCGATCACCTCGGTTTCAGCCAGCGCCTGCTGCATGCGGCGGGTTGATTCGGCGCGATCCTCGCCCCAGGTGATGAGTTTGGCGATCATCGGGTCATAAAAAACGCTAATGGTGTCACCACTGACAACACCGGTGTCGAGGCGAATATCATCGTCGCCACCGGCGTATGGCGTGGCAAATACGGCCATCGTGCCGGTCTCGGGCAGGAAATCGTTGTCCGGATTCTCGGCGCAAATCCGCACTTCAATGGCGTGGCCGCCGGTGATGATTTCATGTTGTGTCAGCGGCAACGGCTCGCCGCTGGCAACGCGTAACTGCCATTCGACCAAATCCTCGCCGGTGGTCATTTCGGTGATCGGGTGCTCTACCTGCAGCCGCGTATTCATCTCCATGAAATAGAATTCACGGTTTTCACCGGCGATGAATTCAATGGTGCCGGCGCCACGGTAAGCAATGGCGGCAGCGGCGGCGACCGCGGCGTCACCCATTTTTTCGCGCATGCCGTCATCAACGGCATCGAGGTAGGGCGACGGCGTTTCTTCGAGGATTTTTTGATGGCGGCGCTGAATCGAGCATTCGCGTTCGTACAAATGCAGGACATTGCCGTGCGTGTCACCAAACACCTGAAACTCAATATGGTGCGGGCCGAGAATATAACGCTCGATCAACACGTCGTCGTCACCAAATGCATTTTTGGCTTCGCGTTTGGCGGCGTCGAGTTGCGCCATAAATTCGGCGGCGTGTTCAACCAAGCGCATGCCCTTGCCGCCGCCACCGGCAACCGCCTTGATCAGCTGCGGATAACCGACTTTCTTCGACTGTTCAGCCAGAAATGCCGGATCCTGATTGTCACCGTGATAACCCGGCACCACCGGCACACCGGCCTTTTCCATCAACGCCTTGGCGGCACTTTTGGACCCCATCAACGCGATGGCCTTTGGGGTCGGGCCGATAAAGGCGATGCCGGCTTTTTCACACGCTGCAGCGAACGCTTCATTTTCCGAT
>JANPDI010000261.1:0-12198 GCA_031431435.1 Burkholderiales bacterium | reverse complement strand
ATTCTGCGCATTGATATGGACTTTGCCGATCACCGCGCCGGCCTGCTCCAGCTCGGTAAAATCTGGGATGGTGGTTGTGGCCCCATTTGCCTGGTGCGCAAGCAACAAGAACGCACCAGCGACCACATGCCTTAGCCACGTGCGTCCGACCACATGCCGTACGAACCGGCTTATGTCATGCCAAATGGATGCGTTTGAAAAAGACAAGTAGACACTTTCAGAGATGCACTATTGATCACATTTAAAGGACGGCTGTTACTTAGACGCGCTTGGCCGCGCTTGGCCACACGAAACACGGGCAACAGCATCGCCGACGCTGATTACACCTCGGTGGCCACCCAACCCAAGAGTAGTTGGGCGACGGCGCCGCGTCGGTGCGGTCTCGTACATAGTAGGCCGCATCCATACTGCGCAGCCGCATCGACAATCGCCTGTGCCGGGTTTTCACTGGTAACCGGGACACCACTGAACGGCACCGCAAGCACCTTTGCCATCTGTTAAATTTCGCCCGGGTACTTTTTGGCATTTCGTTTCACCGCCTTGGTGAAGCCGCTCTCAGAAAGCGTGCCGGGCGCAAACGCCGCGTCCTCAATCACGCGCATCTTATAAACCGGCGTGGCGATAAAGCCGACAATTTCACCACCGACATCGCGCGCGAGTGTGACCGCCGCCTGCGCAGCTTGCCGGGAGAGCGGTGAACCGTCAGCGGGGACGAGAATTTTCTTGAACACGGCTCCTCCGGAAAGGCTGATCCGGGCGGTCATCCAAATAGACGCCCACTAATATGTTCAGTATTGACGCATTGTCTCGCGGCGCCTTGACGTTTATCAAATAACAGCCGGTGGCAACCCGCTGCAGGTGGAATCACAGCAACTTTTTAAGTTCTCCGCTGGCAATCAGGCGGGCGACGTCTTTTGCACCGCCGACCAGTGTGCCGTTGACAAACACCATCGGAAAGGTCGGCCACCCGCTCCACATCTTTAAGGCATTGCGCCGCCGCCAATTGTTGAAATAACTGCCGTACTCAAGATAGTGATAAGCGACGCCGGCCTCATCCAGCGCCTTGCGCGCTTTTTTTGGCATCGGGTTTTGCGCCATGCCGACCACCACCACCGGATGCGCCGCAATCGCTGCGCGGACTTCATCAACAATATCAATGTGGTGCGTCGCCACCTCATCGCGGATGGCGGAATGGATATGCGCGTCGTCGAGAATTGGGCGTGACATGATGAACCTCTCTGGTTTGGAGAAATGCTGAGCCGATTATGCCGTAATCATTTCCTGCAGAACCGTCAGGTTCACGGGGTCGCTGCCCGCGCCGCACGCGCCGCCAGTGCCGGCGCAATGTTGAAGTGCAAAATTGCCGTCGCCGCCAGCCCTGCCACCCCGGCAAACGCATACGCCGCCGTTGCGCCAAATGTCTGCCACAACAACCCGAGTATCAATCCCGCCGGAATCGAGGCAATGCCGACCAGCGCGTAGTACCAGCCGAATAGCGTGCCGCGGGATGTTTCGTCGGCAAAGTCACCCATCACCGCCCGCTCCACGCCTTCGCTGATCGACATCGCCACACCGAATAACATGGCGGCCACCCAAAGGCTTGCCAGTGTTGAGACAAAACAAAACCCCAGCATCGCAACACTGTGCAACAGCCAGCCGGGGATCAACATGGAGAACCGACCATAACGATCCGCCCAGACCCCGGCTGCATAGTTGGCAAATATTTTCACAAAATTCAGCGCCGCCCATAACAACAACGCATGCACAGTCGACGCGCCCAGTTCGTGGGCACGCAAGACGATAAACAATTCGGCGGTGCGCGCAAACGTGAACATCATCACCGTCAGCAAATAGCCGCGTGCGTGATGCGGCACCTCCGACCAGCGCAGCGATAAATTCATCGGCGTCGGCGGAATGGATTTTTTGACATCGCGCACACCAAAGGCAAGCAGCGCCACACACAGCAGTCCGGGAATCGCCGAAATCAGCAGCATTTGTTTCAGATCCGCCGAAAAGGTCGAGATGATCAGTGCGCCCAACAATGCGCCGCCCACCGCGCCGAGATTATCAAACGCACGATGAATGCCGAATGCCCGCGCCCGCATATTGGCCGGCGCGAGATCAACAATCAACGCGTCACGCGGGGCATTACGGATGCCTTTGCCGACGCGATCCAGCGCGCGGATCAGCACCACGTGCCACCAAACCAGGGCGAATCCCAGCATCGGCCGCACCGCATTCGAAACCAAATAGCCACTTACCGCCAACGGTTTTCGTTGCCCGCCGCGCGCGTCGGAGAATCGGCCCGCCCAAATCTGCACGACACAGGCGACGGCATTCGCCACCCCTTCGACCAAGCCGAGTACCACCGGGCCGCTCTGCATAACCGTGGCGAGCAGGATCGGAATAATCGGCGTCACCATTTCGGTCGCGATGTCGTTCAACATGCTGACCGCACCGATCGTATACACCGCCAGCGGCATGCGTGTATGACCACGCGCGGTTGTCGGCGGATCAGGATTCTGATTGGCAGGCGGCGCTGGCATCGCGGATTGTGCGGTTGGCTGGGATCGTTGCAGTCTAGTCGCAAATACACCACGGCAGCGCAACATTGCACGAAAAACGATGCGTTAGTTTGATAAAAATCAATGTGTTTGCGGCGCATCCCGATACGATTGATTCACTGGGCTACCGGCCATTGCGCTGTTGCCATCGTTTCCCTAATTGCCCCGGAGGCATCAATGTATAAGCACTTGTTGTTCCCAACCGACGGTAGCACGGTCTCTCTGAAGGCACTTGATACCGCAATTACCATGGCGCGTTCGTTCGACGCCAAAGTCACTGTGCTGACGGTCTCGCCACCCTACCCACCGGTATACGCCGGCGACGGTTTTGTGTTTGATCCAATCACGACCAAGGAGTGGAAGGCCATCAACGACAAACATGCCGGCAACGTCCAAGCGGATGTCAAAAAACGCATCGCTAAAAAGCACGGGGCCAATGCGATTCCGGTCAAGATACAGTTTTTGTCGATTGCCGACATCGAGCCCTACAACGCCATTATCGAGGCCGCCAAGAAACAGAAATGCGACTTGATTGTGATGGCTTCGCACGGTCGGCGCGGCCTCTCGGCCATTTTGCTCGGCAGCGAGACCACAAAAGTCCTGACGCATTCGAAGATTCCGGTACTCGTTTGCCGGTGACGCGGTCAGGTACTTGATTCAACGATTGCCACGGCGGCAAACTGTCGCGGCAATCGCACCGCGTTATTTTACCAGCAGCACCGGTACCGGCGATTCGGCGACGGTACGGTTGGCAACTGAGCCCATCACCAGATTGCCCAGCGCGGTGCGGCCATGGGTACCCATGACAACCATTTGATAGCCGTCCTTTGCCGTCACCGCCACCTCATGCCCCGGTTCACCGACCAGCGTAACCACCTTTGCACTGCGTCCGACTGACTTGAGGAGGGCAAGCGCATCCGCGAGTGCGGCAGCGGACTCATCGGCGTAATACTCATCAACCACGTCCTTGCCAACCCATGCCTTTGCACGCGGCGACGGTATCGGCAGATGGACGGTAACCAATGTAATGTCAGGCGTGACGCCAAACACATCAGCGTGCTTTGTCACATATTCAACTGCCCGTAAACTTGACGCAGATCCGTCAACGGCGACTAATACTTTCATCTTCGTGTCTCCTCAAAATGGTTGAGCCTATGTTGCCACAAAGCCCTCAGGTGTATTTGACCTGAATCATCATACCGTTAATGAACGGTGCGGTTTTATGCCGCAGACGGCGGCATAATTGCCCGATAAATTCAATTGTCGACGATGAGGAGCCGATCAATGCCCACCCGACGTGAAATGCTTGGTATCAGCGCCACTGCGGCAGTAGGTGTCATGCTGCCAATGGCGTCCTCCGCCGCCCCGTCTGTCGCCACATTGTCAGGCGTCGGTACAACGGCTGACAAACCGCTGTCCATTCTGATCTTGGGCGGCACCGGCTTCACCGGCCCGCACCAGGTTCGTTACGCTTTGAGTCGCGGTCACAAGGTCACGTTGTTTAATCGCGGTCGGCGACCACGTGAGTGGCCGGCCGAGGTCGAGGAATTGGTGGGTGACCGCGACACCAACGATTACGCCGCCCTGAAGGGTCTCAAATGGGATGTATGTATTGACAATCCAACCACCCTGCCCCATTGGGTGCGCGACGCCGCAACGGTATTAAAAGGCAACGTCAAACACTACATCTTTATTTCGACAATTTCTGTTTATACCGATTCCAGCAAGCCGGGCAGCGACGAAACCGCCACGCGCGAGGTTTACGCCGGCAAGGATGCATTTGCTGAAAATAACGCCTCGTTACGGGCAAACATGCGTTTGTACGGCCCGCTCAAAGCGTTCAGCGAAGACGAGGCACACCGGCAGTTCAAAGGTGCCACCACCGTCATCCGTCCCGGCTTGATCGTCGGCCCGGGTGATGAGACTGATCGTTTCAGCTATTGGCCGGTGCGTCTGGCGCGCGGTGGCGAGGTGTTGGTGCCACCGGCAAATGACCCGGTGCAATTTATTGATGCGCGCGATTTGGCGGAGTGGACGATCCGTGTTGCCGAAACCAAAGCGCTCGGCGACTTTAACGGCCATGGTCCGGACTACGAGTTATCGATGGGTGCGCTGCTTTACGGCATTCGCGCGGTGACGGCGAGTGGTGCGAAGTTACGCGAGGCATCGGCAGAGTTTTTGGCGCAAAACAAGGTCAACATGTGGAGCGATATGCCGGTGTGGGTACCGGGCAAGGGCGAAACCGGCGGGTTTCACCGTCGTCGCAACAACCGCGCAATCACCGCCGGCCTGACGTTTCGACCGCTGGCGGTGACGGCCAAAGATACCCTGGCCTGGTGGGAGCAGCAGCCGGTTGAGCGTAAAAAAACCATGCGCGCCGGTCTGACTGCCGAACGAGAAGCTGCTTTGTTGAAGCTGCTCGACGCGGCACCGGCAAAAACCTAACCGCGTCAGCCAGAGCGACCCATGCAAAAACCCCCATTTGATGTTGTTGTGTTTGGCGCCACCAGCTTTGTCGGCGAGATTCTATGCCGATACCTACTGCAGGAATTTGGCAGTCCGGCCAAACCCGGCCCGCGCAAACTCGACTGGGCGATCGCCGGACGCTCGCGCGCCAAACTCGACGCGCTGGTGACGTCCCTCGGCGCGGATGCCAAGTCGCTCAACGTGATTGTTGCCGATGCGGCAGATGAAGCCGCGCTTGACGCCATGTGTCAACAAACCCGCGTGGTGGTGTCGACCGTCGGTCCATATGCGCTTTATGGCGAGCCGCTGATTCGTGTCTGCACAAAGCTCGGTACCGACTATTGTGATCTGACCGGCGAGCCGCAATGGATGCGACGCATGATCACAAAATACAGCGACGCAGCGGCGCAAAGTGGCGCGCGTATCGTACATTGCTGCGGCTTTGATTCCATCCCATCCGACCTCGGCGTTTGGTTTTTGCAACAACAGTCCTTGCTGCATTTTGGCGAGCCGTGCACCAACATCAAAATGCGCGTGAAAGCCATGCGCGGCGCGGCATCCGGTGGCACGGTTGCCAGCATGGTCAATATGGTCAAGGAGGCCGCACGAGATCCCGGCCTGCGCAAGGAGCTGACCAATCCGTATTCACTTTGCCCGCCCGATACCGGCAAGACACGTCAAACCAACATCAAGGGCGCGGTGTTTGATGCCGATTTCCAGGCGTGGTCGGCGCCGTTTGTCATGGCCGCCATCAATGTCCGTGTGGTGTTGCGTAGCAACGTCTTGCAAAGCCCGGCAAAAAACGCGCTGCCGACCATTGCGGAATTTTGTTACGACGAAGCCATGTTGATGGGCAAAGGCTTCGCCGGACGCAGCCGGGCAATGACGCTCAGCGCCGGCCTCGCCGGCTTTGTGGCCGGCGCAGCGATCCCGCCGGTCCGTTGGCTGATGGAAAAATTCATGTTGCCCGCGCCCGGCGAAGGACCCAGTCCGGCCGCGCAGGCCAGCGGTTTTTTCGATTTCCGCTTTGTTGGCCGCACGGCAGATGGACGCGAGCTCCGCACCAAGGTCACCGGTGATCGCGACCCGGGTTACGGCTCAACCGGCAAAATGCTCGGTGAAGCCGCGGCGTGTCTGGCGCAAGATGTGCCGAAAGCGCAATTGCCAGGCGGATTTTGGACGCCGTCAACCACGTTTGGTGCACGCCTGCTGACACGTTTGGAAACATACGCCGGCGTGAAATTTATGCTGATTGAAGGCTAGGACGCCCCCGTTGGGCAGCGGTCAAGAAGGTCATGTTTAGACCGCCTTTTTCCGGTGACCGCGTGTTCCGCGATGATGCCATTTTTTTGATGTCCTTGAGCCTTGGGTTTCGCGCGAGCATCCTAACGTCTTGTCCTGATTGCTTCAGTCGTGCTGCGTACAAACTGCCAAGGACGCCAGCGCCAAAAAAAAGAATTTTCTTCAAAGGTGCTCCTTTGTTCGCCTTAAGTCCGACAGGCTGCTAGCGTTCAGACTTTCTCTGACAACATACGCGACAGCGTGTTGTCGGGGAAAATCCTTAGTGCGTTTGGTGGCGATCTTTTTTTCTGCCGGTCGAGCGGGGCAGTTTTACGCTAGCGCCGAGTTTCACAAAAATGAGAACGACAAGTTTGCGGCTTTCTTCCAACACTAGGATGGAGGACGCAACGGCTGTCGCTAAGAGCCAATTCGCAAGGCTCAGAGACTGCGTTGCGAATACCGACTGCGCGGGGGGCCACTGAACGGCAATGACTTGCAAAACGATCACGCCGCCTAACGCCGTCCAGAGCATGGTGTTTTTGAAAAAGTAACGGTTGAACGCAGTGCCGCGTTCCACGCGTGAATTGAAAACATTAAAAAACTGAAACAGTACAAAGGTTGTGAAGGCCAGCGTCGGGGCCAGCTCGGCCATACCCTGGCTTTCAGCGTAGTACATGACTGCCAGTGTCCCCGCCGTCATGGTCAGGCCATAGGCGGCTACTTTTGCAACACGGGCCAGCGTCAGCAATGGCTGCGTCCGGCTGCGCGGCGGCTCATGCATGATGCCTGGACGGGCAGCATCCATCGCCAGTGATACAGCCGGTGGCCCATCCATGATGATGGCAATCCACAAAATCTGCACCGCAGTGAAGGGATCTGCCAACCCGAGCAGTGGTGCGAGCAGTACCGTCAAGATGGCACCTATGGTTGTGGACAACTGGAAGCGTACAAACTTGACGATGTTGTCATAGAGGGTACGGCCTTGCCTGACAGCGCTGACCAGCGTCGCGAAATTATCATCGGTTAACACCATGGTTGCAGCGGCTTTGGCAACGGACGTACCGCTGCCCATCGCCACACCGATATCCGCACACTTCAAGGCGGGTGCGTCGTTCACGCCGTCGCCCGTCATGGCCACCACATGGCCATTTTTTTGAAGCGCGCGCACGATGGCAACCTTATGGCTTGGTGTGACGCGGGCAAAGACTGACACATTTTCAATCACCTGAGGAAGCTCATGCGGACTGACCCGGTCAAATGCCGCGCCCGTCATCGCCTCGCCTTTCAGCCCCAATTCACGCGCAATTGCTAGTGCCGTGATTTGGTGGTCGCCGGTGATCATTTTAACGTCAATGCCCGCCTCAGCACATCGCGCAATCGCTATCATGGCCTCACTTCTGGGCGGATCCATCAGCCCTACCAAACCAACAAAGGTCAGATCAACCATCCACGGCATCAGATCTGCCGCAGGATCAAACTCACGCGCTGGAACAGTGCGCGAAGCGATCAGCAGTCCACGCAAACCTGTTGCGCCAAACGCTTCATACTGGGCATGAAGGTGCTGACGTGCCGCTGTTCCTAACGCTTGGACGTCGTTGTGACTCAATTCTTGGCTGCAAAGAGTCAAGAGGACATCCGGCGCGCCTTTAATGAAGATTTGCACCGTGGCATGTGCGCTGTCCCGATGAAAAGTCGCCATGAATTTGTGCGAAGAGTCAAACGGAATTTCAGCAACGCGAGGCCACGCTTCTGCAACTTGTCTCAGCGGCACACAGGCTTTGTGCGCCAATACCAGCAGTGCCGCCTCCATGGGGTCGCCGATGACCTTACCATCAGCGAGTCGGCTATCGTTGCAATGGACAGCCGCTGTCATGAGCGGCTCCATATTTGGCGATACTGCCGCAACATTTCCTGGTGCTGGATCAAGGGCAAGGCGTATTGCACCAGTCAGGCCATAGCCTTCACCCGTCACTGTAAAGTGTTGACCCTGATACCAAAATGAAGACACTGTCATTTGGTTGAGCGTCAATGTGCCGGTTTTATCTGAGCAAATGACAGTGGTGCAACCCAGTGTTTCAACGCTCGCCAGGCGTTTGACAATAGCGTGCTGGCGCGCCATATTGCGCATGCCAAGAGCCAACGTTACTGTTACCACGACGGGTAAGCCTTCGGGCATCGCAGCAACACCGAGTGCAATGGCATTAACGGCAATATGCGCCAAAGCAGTTCCGCGAAAATACTCAAATAAGGCCAGCATGCCCACCAGCGTTAGCGCAATTGTGCCGAGCCGTTTACCTAACTGATCGAGTTGAATTTGTAGGGGTGTAGGTGCCTCGGTGGTAGTGGCGAGTAGCAAGGACAATTGGCCCATCTCGGTACGTACACCCGTACTGGTCACGATGATTTCAGCCCGCCCGCGCGTTACCAGCGTATTGAGGTACACCATATTGCTGCGGTCTGCCAAGACTGTTTCGATACCGTGCAGCGCGTCGCTCTGCTTGCTGGCTGGTTGTGATTCACCAGTCAGCGCTGATTCGTCCACTTCAAGTCCAACTGCAAACCAGAGTCGGCCATCGGCGGGTACAGAATCGCCTGCCTCCAGCAAAACCACATCGCCGGGCACGAGGTCGGTGGCTGCAACATCAATTTTTTGACTGTCCCGGCGCACGCGCGCGCGTATTGGCAACATCTGTTTAAGTGCTAACAGGCTTTGCTCGGCCCGCCACTCTTGGTAAAACCCGACCGTCGCGTTGATCAGCACCACTGCTAGGATGACGATTCCATCCTTGAGATTGCCGATAAGCACTGACAGGCCGGAAGCGCCTATCAAAATCAGAATCAAAATACTTTTAAACTGGGCTGCGAATACCTGCCAAGCGTGGCGCTGTGGTGGGTTCGGCAGTTGGTTGATGCCGTATTGCAATCTTCTTTGCAGCACCTCCTGCGCAGTCAAACCCATTACCGGCTGCACCGTGAGATGTGCCGCAAGTCCTTCCGCGCTTCTTGTATGCGCCAAAATTGAATCGATGGCATCAAGCTGGTCGGGGTGGGCTTTGTGATGTTTTAGCATGGGGCGTTTTATTGATTGTCTGCGCCCTTCGTTGCTCACTTGAGCAGAAGTACAGGATCGGTATTGGTGGCAAGCACCCGCCCGGCGATGCTACCCAACATTGCACGTCCCGGCAAATCTCGCCCACGCGTTCCCATGGCGATCTGGGTTTGCATGCTGGCATCAGCTGCAAGTAGAACGTTCATTTTAATTTCCGTTCGTTGTTGTATTCGTTAAATCAGGCGTTGCCAAACTCCAGGACAATACGCGCCGCCACTTCACCACGTTCAAGCCTGGTGAGCACTTGGTTGATGGCGGACAAGGGTTGCAATTCAATATCTGCTTTCACCTTACCTTCCGCAGCAAAGGTTAGCGCTTCGGCCATGTCCTGGCGTGTGCCGACGAGCGAGCCGCGCACGGTAATGCAGTTAAGAACCACGTCGAACAATGGAAATGGAAACTCCCCTGGTGGCAATCCGGTAAATACACAAGTGCCGCGCTTACGTGTCATGGCGACCCCTTGTTTGAATGCCGCAAGTGACGGTGCGGTAATGAGTACGCCGTGCGCGCCGCCGCTAGTGAGTTTTTTTAACCTGCTCAACTGCATCAGGTAATGTGGCGTTCACTGTTGCATCCGCCTCCATCAATGTGGCGTGGGTCAACTTGACGTCATCAATATCCACCGCACAAACATGTAGCCCCATTGCCTTGGCGTATTGAATTGCTAAGTGCCCCAGCCCGCCCGCGCCGGAGACCACTAACCAATCGCCGGGTTTAGTGGCCGCTTCTTTAATGCCTTTGTAGGTGGTCACACCCGCGCAAATAATCGGCGCGGCATTGATAGCCGATAAACCATCCGGTATGCGCGCCACATAATTAGGGTCAGCCAAAATGTAATCTGCAAATCCGCCATTAACCGTGTAGCCACCAAATTGCGCGCTACCGCATACCGTCTCCCAAGCCGATAAACAATATTCGCAATGCCCGCAAGCTGAGTAGAGCCACGGCACACCAACGCGATCGCCTTCTTTTACATTCGTTACACCGGCACCGACAGCGGCTACCTGCCCAATGCCCTCGTGCCCCGGAATAAACGGTGGCGCGGGTTTGACCGGCCAGTCGCCGCGCGCGGCGTGCAGATCGGTATGACAAACACCGCAGGCTTCGGTTTTAACCAGTATTTGTCCGGCGTGTGGCGATGGCACATCCCACTCTTGCAGCACGAGTGGGTGGTCAAAGGCTTCAACGACGGCAGCTTGCATATGGCGTGGCATGGTAATTCCTTCACGGGTATTGACTTCGAAAATCAATATTCGCTTACGTCACCGTAGAACCATTCCATCATACGCGAACTATCTGATGACTTGCGTATCAACTCTACAGTCAATGTTGCGAAATAGGCAATCCATGCCGGCCGATAGAACAATCGACCCAGCCCCCGATTTCTAGCGCTGGACTTGCGCATATAACTCGTGGCCGGTACGTTTGGCGCGTGGTGGTCTCGACGGTCTGGCCATACGCACTCTACCGCGAGCCATTGATTCGCGTTTGCACCCGACGCGGTACCGACTATTGTGATCTGACCGGTAAGCCGCAATGGATGCGGCGCATGTTCAAGCAATACAGTGAAGTGGCGGAATCTCGGCGCAGCAAAAGGGGCCAGCAACTGTCTTGAAATCAAGCTGGTTTTGACTGGTTGTGAACATAGCCGGTCTCCCACATCTGATCACGCTTGATCATCGCATTCAGGATCAAGAGCAGCTTATGCATGACCGCGACCAAGGCCACCTTCTTGGCTTTGCCAGCAGCCAAGAGCCGCTGGTAAAACGTTTTTAGAAGAGGATTGTGGCGCGCCGCCACCAATGCCGCCATGTACAGCGCCGCACGCACGCGAGCCCGCCCACCCCAGATCGTGCGCCGTCCACGTAGCGTGCCCGAATCCCGGTTGAATGGACACACACCCACCAATGCGCTCAACTGCCGCTCATTGAGTGTGCCCAGCTCAGGAAGCTGTGCGATCAACGAAACCGCCGTCACCCGACCTACACCAGGCACCGAGGTGAGCACATCCAGCTTGCGTTGCATGAGCGTGCTGCGCTTGATCATGCTTCCCAAATCCGTATCCGCTGTATCAACCTGCTTAGCTAGCCATTTCAGGTGTTGATCAATCTGTTTGGCTATCACTCGACTGGTCACGGTGCTGCGACGATGCGTTTCAGTGGTGATCATCTCAACGAGTTGGCGCCGCCTTGTCAGCACTGCCTCCAATTCAGTCAACTCCTCGGCCTTCGGCGCACGCACTTGCGGCTGGATCGCACGGCCAAACTGCGCCAACACACGCGCATCAATGGCGTCGGTCTTGGCGAGCACACCGGTGGCTTTGGCAAAGTCTCTGACTTGACGCGGATTGACTACGGCCACACGTAATCCATTGGTCGCCAGCTTGGCCGCCATCGCCGCTTCATACCCGCCGGTGGCTTCAACGACAACTAGGCTGTCCTTGGCGTGTTGCTTTACCCACGTCAGCAGCGCGGCATGACCGTCTGCGTCGTTGGGAAACTGTGCTGACAGAAACTGCTGATTCTGTTGCAACAATGCACAGTCAAGCTGCGATTTACTGACATCGATTCCTACGTATTGCGTCGTAACGGTATCCATTCTCGGCACCCTTCCTTACTGATACGGGGTCATCTTTGAATGCCCCAGACAACTGTTCGGGTTAATCAAGAAAACAGCACGGCGTCATACGCTGACCCACAGGCTTGATTGCTCAGCCTCAAGGCTCATCAGACTGCCGCGCCGCAGATACAATACCTAATCCGCAAGATATAAGGCTCG
>JANPDI010000260.1:0-13465 GCA_031431435.1 Burkholderiales bacterium | reverse complement strand
GGCCACGGCGACACCACAAGTCCGCCTAAACGTTTAACCCCAGGCGATAAACAAGGTTAAGTTATTAAAGATCATAACGATCAAGGTTCATCACCTTGCTCCAAGCAGCGGCGAAGTCATGGACAAACTTCGTCTGTGCGTCACTCGCCGCGTAAACCTCGGCGAGCGAACGCAGCTGTGAATTCGAGCCGAACACAAGATCAACCACCGTGCCGGTCCACTTCACGTCGCCGGTAACCCGATCACGACCTTCGAGCACTCCGTCTGCAGCAGACTTCTTCCACGTCGTATTCATGTCGAGCAGGTTGACGAAGAAGTCGTTGGTGAGTGTGCCGGGACGTTTGGTGAACACGCCGTGCTGGGCGTGGCCGACGTTGGCATCCAGCACCCGCAGGCCACCGATGAGAACGGTCATTTCCGGCGCGGTCAGATTCAATAGCTGCGCCTTGTCCACCAACAATTCGGCTAGTGCGTTTTCAACGCCGGCTTTGGCATAGTTGCGGAAGCCGTCAGCGATTGGTTCCAACGCCGCAAATGAATCCACATCGGTCTGCTCCTGTGTGGTGTCCATACGGCCAGGTGAAAATGGAACGTCGACGGCAACGCCTGCCTGTTTTGCGGCGGCCTCGATGGCTGCACCACCGGCCAGCACGATCAGGTCGGCGAGCGAAATCTTCTTGCCGCCAGTCTGTCCGGCGTTAAACGATTGTTGGATTGCTTCCAGTTTGGATAACACCGTCGCCAATTCGGCCGGCTGGTTGACCACCCAATCCTTTTGCGGCGCCAAACGAATACGCGCACCGTTGGCACCACCACGTTTGTCGCTGCCACGAAAGCTTGATGCCGAGGCCCATGCAGTCGAGACCAGTTGTGAAACGGAAAGGCCTGAAGCCATCACCTTTGCCTTGAGCCCGGCGATGTCGTCTTTGCTCACCAGTGCATGATCAACAGCCGGAATCGGATCCTGCCAGATCAATACTTCCTTCTGTACCAGTTTGCCGAGATATCGTGCGCGCGGCCCCATGTCACGATGTGTGAGTTTGTACCACGCACGGGCAAAAGCGTCGTGCAGTTCCTTTGGGTTGGCGCGAAAGTGGCGCGAAATTTTTTCGTAGGCCGGGTCCATGCGCAGCGCCATATCGGCGGTGGTCATCATCGGCGCGTGGCGTTTGGTTGCGTCATGCGCGTCCGGTACCGTTGTCGCGGCCGCGGGGTCTTTCGGTTTCCATTGGTGTGCACCGGCCGGGCTTTTGGTCAGCTCCCACTCGTAGCCAAACAGCGTTTCGAAATAGCCGTTGTCCCACTGGATCGGGTTGGGTGTCCATGCGCCTTCGATACCGCTGGTGATGGCATGTGCACCCTTGCCGGAGCCAAAGCAATTCTTCCAGCCCAAACCTTGTTCCTCAATGCCGGCACCTTCCGGCTCGCGGCCGACGTGTGCCGTGTCTCCCGCGCCGTGCGCTTTACCAAAGGTGTGACCACCGGCGATCAAGGCGACCGTTTCTTCGTCGTCCATGGCCATACGCAAAAAGGTTTCGCGAATGTCGCGTGCGGATGCAATGGGGTCGGGCTTGCCGTTGGGGCCTTCCGGGTTCACATAGATCAAACCCATTTGTACCGCGCCAAGCGGGTTGGCGAGTTTGCGGTCGCCGCTGTAACGTTCGTCGCCCAGCCATGTCGTCTCAGGGCCCCAGTAAATCTGGTCTTCCGGTTCCCAGACATCGGCGCGGCCGCCACCAAAACCAAATGTTTTAAGGCCCATCGAATCCATCGCGACGGTGCCTGCAAGTACCAATAGATCGGCCCACGAAAGCTTGGCGCCGTATTTTTGTTTGATAGGCCATAACAATCGACGCGCCTTGTCGAGGTTACCGTTGTCCGGCCAGCTATTGAGCGGGGCGAAGCGCTGTGCGCCGGTACCTGCGCCGCCACGGCCATCGGCAATGCGATAGGTACCTGCCGCGTGCCAGGACATGCGGATAAAAAACGGGCCGTAATGGCCGTAGTCGGCCGGCCACCAGTCTTGTGAATCAGTCATCAACGCGGTAAGGTCTTTGACGACGGCGTCAAGATCAAGCGTTTTGAATGCCTCGGCATAGTCGAAGTCGGCGCCCATCGGGTCGGACTTGGCCGACTGCTGATGCAGCATTTTCAAATTTAATTGATTTGGCCACCAGCTGGCATTGCTTTGCGCGCCGGCAACAGCGTGGCTACCAGCGCCGCCCGAGAAAGGGCATTTGGCTTCGTTTGACATGTTTCTCTCCGATGGTTGTTGGGGTTGTCTGTCGTGGTCGGGTGTTGCGATGGATGGAGAATACGGGCTGTCACCATCGCCGTAAAATTGATTGATTGGATATTGGCGATTGACAAAAGCTATCGCAAGCGCGAAAGGCGTTTGAACCGATGCAACCATGATTTCGCTTCGTGCAGCGGGCCACGAACGCGACACAAGCCCAGCCTGTCACCCACAGCATAGGCGCAATACGGCGCGTCGTTGCACAAAATTGAAACACGAGATTTAACGGGTGGTTTCAGCCAGAAAGTGCTGAAACGGCACGCTGGTCAACACGTTTGGCCCTATTCGCCGCGATCGTGTGGCTTAAACATCACCGTCTCGTCGGCGTCGCGGTCAATGTGTCGGAGGCCGCTGGCCTGCGTATCGCTAAACCCCAGCCGTCGCAGCAGCGCCACAGATCGATAGTTGCGCGCTTTCAACACCGCAACAAATGTCTCTACCGCATAATTTGCCGCCAACTCATCGAGCACCGCACCGACCGCCGCACTACCGATCCCGCGCCGCCAATATTGGCTGGCAAATTCATAGGCGACGTAGGCGAATGCTTCGTTCGTCACCGTCGCCTGCACATATCCGGCGAGTTCACCCGATGGCAGACGCACCACCCAGTTCAACCATTGCTCGGTGCCATCGGCCGAGCGCCGCGACGCAAGCTTGGTGAAGCGTTGGGTGAGCCATGCCAATGACGCTGGTGGTGCATTTTCGAATTCATAAATCGCCGGGTCACTGAGAACGACAAACATCTCCGCTGCATGGCTGGCGTGTTGTGGTTCCAGCGTTAATGTTCCGGTGTGCAGCGTGTTCAACGCAGGCTAACGCATTGGTTCATGCGCATGGCCGCAAGAGTGAAAAACGCCCGGCTATTCGTGTTCATCTTCATCATCCTTCGACAACCACGAATAGAGCAATAACGGCGGCAGGATGATCGGGATGAGGTAGACGCCCGCCTGAACGAATCGCATCTGGTCAATCCCAAGTGCGTGATTGATGATCGGCGCAAGGTGCCGGATGTAGTAGTAGGACCAGGGAAGAATGCCAATGATGACGGCGAGCTTTAGATAGTTCTTAACGACTTGCCCGGGACTGATTTCCTTTTTCATCGATGGATCCTATGAAAACGCGATGTCGGTTAACAAGCAACGCGACATCGCGATAGCAGGTGATCGAGCAGCGATAGACCCCACCTTAAAGCAACGCGCTATTCCGCCGTAATCCGCGTCCAACGTCCCTGCACCAATCCCTCGATCGGCTGAAAATTTGCCTTGTAGTTCATCTTGCGGCTCTCGCGAATCCAGTAGCCGAGGTAAACATACGGCAACTTGCGGCGCTTGGCCTCGGCGATTTGCCACAGGATGCTGAAGGTGCCGTAACTTTTGTTGGTGTCGGCCGGTTCGTAAAACGTATAGACCGATGACAGCCCGTCGGGTAGCTCGTCAACAATCGAAATCATTTTGAGCACGCCGTGGTCACGGAACTCGACCAGCCGTGTGTTGACGTTGCTTTGCAACAGGAAGTGCGAATACTGTTCGCGTGAATCGTGGTCCATGCCGCCGCCTTGATGCCGGCTGGATTGGTAACGACGGTAGAGCGCGTAGTGCTCGTGCGAAAAACGCAGCTCGGTGACGCGACTGATCAGGCTGTCGTGGCTTTTGGCGACACGTCGCTGGCTGCGGTTGTCGGCGAATTCACCGGCGACCACCCGCACCGGCACACACGCCTGGCAGTGGTCGCAAAATGGTCGGTACGTAAAGGCGCCGCTGCGGCGAAAGCCCGCCGCCACCAGGTTGCCGTAAATCTGCGTGTCGATCAAATAGCTCGGTGTGGCGACTTGTGAGCGTGCCAGGCGGCCCGGCAAATAACTGCACGGGTAGGGCGCGGTGGCGTAGAACTGCAGATTGGTGAACGGAAGGTCGTTTAGCTTGGACATGTTTGTTGGAAAGATGTCTGAAACGTGTTGGGCAGACGATTTATTTTGACCAGACCGATTGCAACTCGCTCAAGTTTATCCATTCTGACAGGTGTTGCAAGAAGGCTGCACGTGCAATCGGTCGCGCACCAAAGCGGCCAAGGTGTTTGGTCTGTTGTTGGCAATCAATAATTTGAAAGCCGTCTTTTGCCAGTTTGGCGACGAGGGTGGCAAACGCCACCTTGGACGCGTCGGTATTACGGGCGAACATCGATTCGCCAAAAAATACTTTGCCGATGGCCACGCCATACAAACCACCAACCAGCTGGCCGTCGCGCCAGCTTTCCGCAGAATGGGCATAGCCTTGTTTATGCAGCGCGGTATATGCGTTTTGAATGTCTTCGACTATCCAGGTGCCGCCGCCGGCTTCACGCGGGGCGGCGCAACCTTCAATGACGTCCCGGAACGCGGTATCAAAGCGCACCTCAAATTTTTGTTGACGCAGCGTCTTGGCAAGTGACGTTGAACATTTGAATTCGGCGGGATACAGCACCATGCGTGGGTCAGGTGTCCACCACAGGATCGGCTGGCCGGTTGAAAACCACGGATAGATGCCCTGCGCATAGGCATTGATGATGGTGGCTGGCGTCAGGTCGCCGCCGGCGCACAGCAGGCCATCCGGCTCGATGAGTGCGGTATTTGGGCTGGGGAAACGTGCGCCTTTGGTGATCCAGGGGATCATGGTCGGAATAAAAACGTTTGTTGAATACGAGAGCCCGTCGTCCCAGCGCAGGCTGGGACCCAGTCCACTCGTATGTCTGTGGTCCGACGCGCTGGATCCCAGCCCACGCTGGGACGACGAAGGTAAGTTTGTGTGCGCGGCAATATCAACACGTCGCGGTCTGCTTGGAGTGCGCGGCAAGATCCCGCAGCACGGTGGTGTTGGCCACCCGTTCCTTGGCGCGGTTGCCGCCGTTTTCTAGCGACAGTTTGAATTCATAGAGTTTGAAAAAATCGTCAAACTTCTCGCCGCCGAAGGTGCCGACGACAAACAGCTCATCGGTTTTGGCGTCGTGCTCAAGCAGAATTGTCGCCAGCGGCTGGGGCGCCGGGCCGCTTAGCACCTTGGCGCCGTTAAACGGGTCGTAGACACTTTTATCCGAGCAGCAGCCGATGACTTTGCCGTCTTTATTCAGTGGGGAGGGTTTATCACGGAAGCTGATGAAGCTGACTTGTGGCGACGGGTAGGCGAGTTTGTGTGCACAGATGGCGGAATACGCGACGATGCTTTTTTTGGGGCCAACGCCGCCGGTCCATGCGTAGCTGTCACCCTGCGCGGTTTGCAATTCAATTTTTTGGTCGAGGGCGCGGTCCAGATTCAACAAAAAGCACGGCGTCGATTCAAACGGATAGTTAAAGACATAGTTATGGTTTGGCTTGAGTGATTTGGCTTTGATGGCTTTGCCATCACGATCAACCAGTTTTGCGCGGCCGTAATCTTTTGCCTTGAGCGTGACGCCGGATTTCTTTGCGGCCGGTGGTGGTTGTGACGCGGCGGCGTTGCCTGCCGCCATAGCTGCACCCATACAGCCTCCACCGCCGGTGCCGATGGCACATATCTCAATAAACTTGCGTCGTTCCATCAGATCACACCTTCCAAAATTTGGACGTCAACCGTGGCACCTGCATCGACATTGCCGACATGGTCGTGCAGCATGATGAAACAGTTGGCGTCCGACATTGATTTCAAAATACCCGAGCCTTGCTCACCGGTGGTTCGTACTTTCCACACGCCGTCTTCGGTGTACAACACGCCGCGCTGAAACTCGGTGCGGCCGGGCGCTTTTTTGATCGGGGAGGTGCAGATGGCTTTGAGCAACGGCTGCACCGGCAGCGGCGATACGCCTTGCAGCGTCAACAACGCATCGCGGACAAATTGGTAAAACGTCACCATCACACTAACCGGATTGCCCGGTAGTCCAAAAAAATGCGCCGAATGTGACAAATGCGCGATCTTGCCGTAAGCAAGTGGCCGTCCGGGTTTCATGGCGATTTTCCAGAACACCACTTCGCCGAGTTTCGATAACAGGGTTTTGACGTAATCGGCTTCACCCACCGAAACGCCGCCCGAGGTGATGACGACGTCGGCAATTGACGCGGCATCACGAAACGCCTGCTCAAGCAGTGCCGGGTCATCGCGAATCACGCCCATGTCAATCGCCTCAATGCCCATGCGTTGCAACATGCCGTGCAGCGTGTAGCGGTTGGAGTCATAAATTTGACCCTCGCCCAGCGGATTACCGATCGACACCAATTCATCGCCGGTCGAAAAAAATGCCACCCGCAACGGCCGGTGTACCGCGACTTCACCGATGCCGAGCGACGCCATCAACCCCAGCTCGGCGGGTTTGACGATGCGGCCGCGTGCCAGCGCCACGTCACCCTGACGCAGGTCTTCGCCGGCCTCGCGCACATTTTGTCCGCGTTTGACGCCACCACCGAAGGTAATCGACTTTCCTGCCGCGCTGGCACGCTCCTGCATGATGACGCTATCGCATTCGGCCGGCACCACGCCACCGGTGAAGATACGCACACATTCGCCTTTGCCGACGGCACCGATAAACGGTGTGCCGGCAAAACTAACGCCGATTTCGGTAAGGGTGGTGTCAGATGCACCAAGGTCGGCAAATCGCACCGCCCAGCCATCCATGGCGGAATTGCGATGGGCCGGCACATTCACCGGTGAAATAATGTCGGCGGCCAACACGCGGCCCAGTGCCGAGCGGATCGGTACCCGTGCGACACCGTGAATCGGTGTCAAAAAGGTATGAATGAATGCACGCGCCTTGTCGACCGGCATCGAATTCGGGTCGTAGTCGTCGGCGCAGGATGCTTCGGTGATGGTGAGAGATGTCATTGGTCGATTGGCGGAAATATTGGCGCGATGTTCAGGCGGATATCGAGACGGTTTTGTTGATGTCAATTGTACCGTCATCATTGAGCGTGACGATAGAAAGTTCACGCAAGGTGGCGGGGTAGGTGTCGCGAAAGCGCAGCTCGGCTTCGGCGCGCTTTTGTTCGAATTCGGCAGCCTGCCGGCCGCGGCCGATGGTGATATGCGGCTGATAGACAATATCGTCGCGCAAAAACGCCCGCAAGACGCCCTGATAAAGCCGGTCGTGCAATTCGGTAATGGCGTCGCGGCGCAACTCGCACATCAACAGGATAAATTCACCCTGCACCGTTTCGATGCCGCGAAACGTCACCGGCAATGCCGGCCAGCCGGCTGCGGCGTGTTTGATGTGACTGGCCAACTGGGCGACGGTTAGATTGGCGTGAAACGGGAAAACGATGCTGACGTGGGGCGCAATGGTGGTGGCAAGCGGGTCGTGGTCGAGGCGAAAGCGTTGGATGCGTTCGCCCATCGTCGCATCGGAAAACGGCGGAAACCAGACGATGGCACGGCGGGGTAAAGGCGGGCGTAAAGTGAGTTGTCGAACATTGCGCCGGCGCACAGGTTTTCCTCAAACGCAATGACAAAAACTAGCGGGTTGATTCGAGTGACTTTAATTCGTCAACCGTGTTGATGTTGGCAAACGCGGTTTCGACGTCGTCAAATGACACCTCAACCACCTTGAGACTGGCATACCATTTATCGATCTTGCGTTGGCCACTGGCGAGGAAAGCGTGCAAATGTGGTGCGAGCGAGGTTTTGGTCAGACAAAACACCGGGTGTGCCTGGTCAAACGTCTTGGCCACCGCCAGATCAGCATCGTGCCCGGTCAGCGCATGATGCAAACGCATCACCAGATCAAGCGGCAGGAATGGCGAGTCACACGGCGCCGTGGCAATCAACGCTGTGGTGGCATTGGACATACCAATATGCAACCCCGCCAACGGGCCGGCAAACCCGTCGATTGCGTCCGGTACGACACGGTGGCCAAACGTCGCGTAGGTATCGATATTGCGGTTGGCGTTGATAATGATGGTGTCGACTTGCGGTTGCAAACGTGCGAGTACATGCGCCACCATCGGCCTGCCTTGAAAAAGTTGCAGGCCTTTGTCGACGTCACCCATGCGCGAGCCGCGGCCGCCGGCGAGGATGAGCCCGGTGATATTGGCCGTCACGCCTTGAATCTCGATTGTCCGGCGAACAACAAATAGTGCTTGTTGACCGCGCGGCCGATCATGGTGATGCCGACCCGTTTGGCGATGTCATAACCCATCTGGGTCAAACCGGAACGTGAGACCAAAAACGGGATGCGCATTTGTGCGGCCTTGATGACCATCTCGGACGTCAGCCGGCCGGTGGTGTAAAAGATCTTGTCGCCGCCATCGACATTTTCGAGCCACATCCAGCCGGCGATGGCGTCAACCGCATTGTGCCGGCCGACGTCCTCGACAAAGGTCAATATCGTGCCGTCAATACTGCTGGCGAGTGCGCAACCATGCACCGCACCGGCTTGTTTATAAATCGACTCGTGGATACGTACATTGTTCAACATGGCGAACAGGGTGTCTTGTTTCAGCAAAACGTCATCCCGCAAATGAATGGTGTCGATCTCTTCCATCAAATCACCAAATACCGTGCCTTCGCCGCAGCCGGTGGTCTTGGTGCGTTTGGCCATTTTTTCGTCGAGATTTTTCAGGCCGTTGCGGGTGGTGACGGAACAAGCGTTAACGTCCCAATCAACCTGCACCGAAACAATGTCCTCAATCGACGGCAACAGCCGCTGGTTGCGCAAATAACCGATCACCAGTGCTTCCGGCGCGGCACCGAGGGTCATGATGGTGAGGATCTCGCGCTTGTCAACGTAGATGGTCAGCGGATGCTCGCCGGCAATCGGTGTCGGCTCGGTGGCGCCGTGTTCATCGATCGCGTCAACCGTAAATGTTGAAGGTCGCGAAGCGTGGGTGAGTTCGGGACGATAGGCCATCGACTATTTCTTTCTGCCGCCGATGAGCATGGTGAAGCCGAACGCCGATACCGCAAGCGTCAACAACAACACAAAGGTGTTGGTGCCACCGGTGATTTGTGCCGCAAACAAAAAAATCACCCACGGGGCAAACAGTAACAGCAGGGCGATGGCGTATTTCATGAAATTCAAAGTCCAATCAACACGGGCTTCACCAGACATTTGTGTCTGAAAATGCCCGTCAATAAAGGGGTTTAATCGTTTTGTTTCTTGTCGCGCGTTGACGCGTCATCGATCGCATCAATGGTCATGTATAAGGTCAACCCGGGCGCGCCACCATTGCCCGGCAATTGTATCGATCCCTGTCTGCCCAAAGACAACCGTAGCGCCAATTCCATCGACCGGGTGCTTTTGACGGGTTGGTCGTTGACGATTTTTTCGTCGATGGTTCTAACGTTGACCGCCACGTCGACGTTGTTGTCGCCATTCAGCGTGGGGATCAGGTCGACATTGACAAATGACGATGGCAACCGTTGGCCCGGCGTGGCCGCATCGGCTTCGTTGCCGACGGTGACAGAGGCACGTGTGCCACTTTTGACCACCAGCGTTGGTGTTGCAATCACGCTCGAGCCCGACGTAATCTGCACGCTGATTTTGAGCGTTTGCGCCCCGGCGTGTTGGCTAAACGCCATCAAAGCGGCCACGACGCTGCAAAGCGTCAACAGGGAAATCACGTTTTTGCGCACACAGCCTCCGGCATCATTTGGGCGAACCCGCCGCACCACGCAGCCACTTTACCAGCGGATATGCCGCCTCGCAGCGGTCACCGACCCACGCCGCCAAGTCCTTCGGCGGCTTCTTGATAAGGCTGGTTTCGACCACACAATAAAAATGCCGGTTCTTGATGTGTTCAATCATCGGCAAGTCAGCCGCATAACCTTTTGGCGGCCGGGTCATGCGATCCTCGTCTGACAACCCGGCATAGACAGCAGCAAATTGTTTGTTCTTCAGCATCGCCGAAAATGTCTTTGGCGTATTCGCCAGTGCGTCACGAATTTTCTTTTGCACGTCTTTATCCGGGCCCCACATGCCACAGGCAACCAGCAACGTGCCTTGGTGATCGATATGAAAGTAATAGACGGGTTTGGTTTTATCCGTGGTGCGTGCACCAATCACCGCACCAATATGATTCTTGAATGGCGCCTTGTCTTTGGTGAACCGCACATCGCGATAAATGCGGAACAGGGATTTTTTGGCCTCGAACGGACCAAGGCTGGTGTCGAATTTTTGGATGCGTTTGCCGACCTCCGCCACCAGCTCAATAAACTCGGCGCGCAAAATATCGTAATGCGGCTTGTTGTGCAAAAACCAGGGCTTGTTGTTGTTCTCGTGCAGTTCGGCGAGGAACTGGAGCAGGGCGGGGAGGTGCATGTTGATCTTGACTCGTCAAACGTGGATTGGTTGCATGGCGCACGGGTCGTTTGCCAATCAGGTGGTCTAGCCGCCGATAAAGCTCATCTCAACTTTCTTTTCGCGCGGTGTCGCGCCGGCGGTATCGGCGGTGCGGACTTCGGAATAGTTGTCGCGCCGTTGCTGCCAGATTCCCGCCAGCGCCGCACGGATGCGGATATCCGCTTGGCTGCCGTCGCCGGCTAGGCCCCCTTGGCCGCTCCGCAGCAGTGACTTTAGATCGTAGCCTTTTTGCGCAAACAGGCAGGTGTAGAGCGAACCATCCGTCGACAACCGTGCGCGCGTGCAGCTGCTGCAAAACGCCTCGGTGACACTTGAGATGACGCCAAATTCACCGCCGCCTTCGCGGTATTTCCAGCGTTTGGCGACTTCGCCAACATGATTCGGGTTGGCCGGCTCACACGCAAAAACATCATTGATGCGGCGTACCACGTCGCGCGACGGAATGACGTCGTCCATACGCCAGCCGTTGGTAGAGCCGACATCCATGAATTCAATGTAACGGACAATGTTTGGTGAGTCTTTGAAATGGCGCGCCATATCGACGATCTGATGATCGTTTACGCCGCGTTTGACCACCATGTTGATTTTTATTGCCTCGAATCCGGCCGCGTTTGCCGCATCAATCGATTCCAATACCTTGGCGACCGGAAAATCAACGTCGTTCATGGCGCGAAAGGTGGCATCGTCCAGCGAGTCGAGTGATATCGTGAGGCGGCTCAGGCCGGCGGCTTTGAGCGCGGCGGCTTTTTGCTTCAAGGCACTGCCGTTGGTGGTCAGCGTGATATCGAGCTGTGGCGCATCGACTCTCAGTTCGGCCAGCATGGCGATCAACTCTTCAATGCCACGTCGCATCAATGGCTCACCGCCGGTCAATCGCAACTTCGTGACTCCAAGCCCGATGGCAATACGTGCCACGCGGGTGATTTCCTCAAATGTCAGGACCTCGTCGTGCGGCAGGTATTGATAGTTGTTGTCGAACACCTCTTTGGGCATGCAGTAGGTGCAGCGAAAGTTACACCGGTCGGTGACCGAAATGCGCAGGTCGCGGATGACGCGTCCACGCGTGTCTGTGAGGGTCGCGGCATCAACCGGCCCGGTCGGTGCCGGGATCGACAGGGTGCGATGGTCGAGAATCGGAATGACGTTGGAAACCATGCCGGAAGTATAGCCGCGGTATCTGTGGTTAATCGTTTTGCCACGGGCTCGATAACAAATATCGCTTAATATCTGCACATGGCTAATCCCGTCTCGTTGCACCCGTCGTTTGCGATCTGTGTCGTCATGGAAAAGGTCGCGATCGACAATCGCTGGCAGCCGTTTAAGTGGCAGCCTTCCGGCATTCTGCCGGACGACGGTTCGCGCAGCGGTGCGGTTAATCTTGGTGAGCGCGAGGGATTGATGCAGGTGTTGTGGCCGGGGTTTGTGCTGCAAGTATTCCCAGATGAAGCGGAGGGGCATTATTTGAATGTGACGGCACCCGAGCCGCGCGTGTTTGTCATGTACCGCTTTGACGAACAAACGACCGATGCGTTTCCGCATTCGGTGACCCTGTCCTACAACGAAGCCGCGCGCTGGATGGATGCGCAGGAAAAGGTCGACGGCGTGGCGATGCCGGCCGAGATTTTTGCGGCGCTGTCTGATTGGGTGCGTGATAACTACAAGCCGCCCGAAAAGAAACAACGCATCCGTCCCAAATCGTTTGAGAGCAAAGATGGTCGCTACAAGGGGGGGATGTCGTCGTGAGCCAGGACAGTTTTTTTTCACGTTGGTCGAAGCGTAAGTTGGCCGACCCGGCGGACAGGCCGGCCGCGCCCACCGTCGATACGGCGGCATTGCCACCCAGCATTGAATCGACAAAGTCGCCTATTGACGCTCGACTTGAGGCGAAACTGCCTGAAACCGCCCGCCAGTCGGGCACATCGTCTGCGGTCGAGCCATTAATACAATCTGATCAACCGGTACCGCTTCCGGCCATTGCATCGTTAAATGCGCAATCAGATTTTTCGCCATTCATGGCCAAAGATGTGTCGCCGGAACTGCGTAATCAGGCCATGAAGCTGTTGTTTACGGATCCGCATTACAACGTCATGGACCGGCTCGATATCTATATCGACGACTACGGTATTCCAGACCCGCTGCCGCCGGACTGGCTGCGCAAGATGAACCAATCCAAGGCGCTGCGGTTGTTTGACGATGAAGAAGAGGTCGAGGCGAAGGCTGAGTCTGCGACGGCCGCCGAAACGGTCGATGCAAATGCACACGATGCAGCGCCCGGCACACCGCCCCAAGCGCAAATTGCGGATACTGATGAGGCGGCTGCGTCATCACAAGCCGCGCTCGCGCCCACAGAGGCTGCCATTCCAGCGCCGGCAGAAAACACAAATAGTCGGCTTGAAAAATAACGCGGAAAATTTGCTGCACCGCACTATTTTTGCATCGAAAATTTGTGGATAAATTGACACACAAATTCACCGCATAAAAATACCAAGCACTACGACTGTTTGATACTGTGTTTGTGTACATTGGACGCTTGAAGCTGTCCATAATACGGAATCAAAAAAGCAAGGCATAACTGTTGATGCAACAGACGTCCGATTCAAAAAATAATTCCAACGCCGTGCCGCTCGTCGAAGCGAGCCGTCCAACCGTCACCGCAAAATTCGCCGCTTTGGCGGCCCTCGAACAGCTACACCTGACTGCGCCATTTGAGCCGGTCGCACGCATCAACTACCAATCACAGGGACGTTTGTTGGTTATCGGTGAGGGCGAACGCGTGACGCAGGCGTTGGCGGCACTGCAACCGGCGTTGTCGGTTGCCGTCTTTTGGACCGGCAAAGCGGTTGCACCAAGCTTGACGGGTGCCGAGGTGAAACA
>JANPDI010000259.1:0-11635 GCA_031431435.1 Burkholderiales bacterium | reverse complement strand
CACATCGATCCAGCTGTTGTCCGGCGGTGAAAAAGCGCTGACGGCGTTGTCGCTGGTGTTCTCGTTGTTCCGCCTGAATCCGGCGCCGTTTTGTCTGCTGGACGAGGTCGATGCGCCGCTTGACGATTCAAACACAGACCGGTTCTGCGAGCTGGTCAAAAAAATGTCCGTGTCCACACAATTCTTGTTTATCACCCACAACAAGGTGACGATGGAAATGGGCGAACAACTGGTGGGCGTGACCATGAATGAGCCCGGTTGTTCAAGAATCGTCGAGGTTGACATCGAGGCCGCCAAGAAATTTGCCGCCTCTCCGCAGGCGGTTGCGGCCTAGTCGTGCGCAGGCCGCAGGTTTCCGGTTAAAGTCGGTTGGTTGGTTGCCTTAACCGGCCCGGCACGCAACACGTACCAGCCATGCAGATGCTGTCCTTCGGCAAACAAAAATTGGAAAGGCAATGTAGATGCGGCGTTTGAGGCATAAATGGCTGAAGAAGCCCGCAGAATATGGGGGTTTATCCCAGATATCGCCGCTGGTTCGCCCGTCGTTCTGCCTGCTCACTCGTTGAAAGCGCACAATGATTTCTGACTTCCAGTTTGTGCTGATCGGTATCATCGCCGCCATTATTGTCGGCGTCATTGTTTACAATCGGTGGCAAGAGGCCAAATACAAGCGGCAGGCCGAGCGCGTGTTTGCCAGCAACGGTAACAAGGGTGAAGACGCGCTTTTTGCCAAAGCAAATGACCAGCCGATGACCATTGATGGCCGCGTTGAACCGTCATTTGGCAGACTCGGCGCGGCCGCCGAGGCAGAAGCCCTTGACGACTTGACCGCCCCGATAGGCGGGGGCACCGCTACGGCAGATACGGGCGATGTTTCTAGCGTCGAATCCTTTGGATCGGCAGGTAGTGTGGCGAACGAAATGGCGCCGGCAATCAATGCCGAGATCGACACGGTTGCCATGATTCTTGCTGATGCACCGCTTGAGGCGGATCGTTACGCGGCGATGATTGCGCAGTCACAAAAAATTGCCAAAAACATTCTGTGGGAAGGGCTGGTGGGGGGCTTGTGGCAGCCGGTTGATCCGACCCTGGACGAAAAATACCGTGAGTTGCGCGCCGGCCTGCAATTGGCCGACCGGGGCGGTGCGGTCGACCCGGTGACGCTGCAAAATTTTGACGAAGCGATGGCAAATTTTGCCGCCGGCATCAATGCTGTTTCGCAGCGGGAGGATGTGAATGAAGCGGCACGCCGCGCGCAGATGATCGACGCATTTTGTGCCGAGTCCGATATTGAAATTGCGGTGAACATCGTCGGCAAGAGCGGCGTCACGTTTGCCGCGACCAAGGTGCGTGGCCTGGCCGAGGCGCAGGGCCTTGAGCCACTCGCCTCGGGGGAATTTGCCAAAAAAGATGAATATGGACGGCTGCTGTTTCTATTGCGTAACGGCAATCCGGCCGAGTCGCCCAGCGTTCGCACCGATCAGGCTTATCTGACGCAACTAACCTTCGCGCTTGATGTGCCGCGCACCCCGCAGGCGGGCCGTGTGTTTGAACGCATGTTTGCACTCGCGTTGCAATTTGCCGATGTGTTGCACGGTGAGGTGGTCGACGACAACAAAAAAGTGCTGACCGCACACGGTCGAAAACGCATCGCCGAAACGATTCACGGGATCACCGGTGAAATGCAGCAAAAGGGCATTGCGCCGGGGTCGTCGATCGCGCTCAGGCTGTATTCATAAATCATGTCCGGGGCTGACGCTGCGGCCGGCGCCGCAAAGGCGCGCATCGACGTGCTCAAGCGCGAAATAGAAGCGCACCTTTACCGCTATCACGTGCTCGATGCGCCGGGCATTTCAGATGCGCGGTACGATTTGTTGTTCAATGAGCTGCTCACCCTTGAGCAGGAATATTCGCAGTTTGCCACCGCCGATTCGCCCACACAGCGCGTGGGTGCGGTGCCGCTCGATCAATTCAACGAAGTCACCCACCGTGTGCCGATGTTGTCACTGGGCAATGCGTTTTCTGAGGAAGACGTCATGGCGTTTGACAAACGTTGCCGCGATACCCTTGGCGTTGACGAAATTGAATACGCCTGTGAACCCAAATTTGACGGCCTGGCAATTTCGCTGACCTATGTTGACGGAAAATTTGTGCAGGGCGCAACCCGTGGCGACGGCGCGGTCGGAGAAGATGTCACACAGAATCTCAAAACCATCCGCTCGATTCCACTCAACCTCGAGCGTGCGCCTGCGCTGCTGGAAGTGCGGGGCGAAGTGGTGATGCAGAAAAAAGACTTCGAGCGGCTCAACGCCAGACAGGCGGCGGCCGGCGAAAAGGTGTTTGTCAATCCGCGCAACGCAGCGGCGGGCTCGTTGCGCCAGCTCGATTCAAAATTGACCGCAATGCGGCCGCTGTCATTTTTTGCCTACGGCGTTGGCGCCATTGAGGGGGCAAACGGGGCCACGACAGCGGCGACCCACAGCGCCACCATGGATGCGCTGGCGCAAATGCGTTTCCAGGTTTCGCGCGAGCGGTCGGTTGTGCGCGGCACCGCCGGTGCCTTGCGCTATTTCCAACAAATTGGCGGCAGGCGGGCGTTGCTGCCGTTTGATATCGACGGCGTGGTGTACAAGGTGAATAGCTACGCGCAACAAGGCCAGCTGGGATTTGTATCACGTGCACCGCGGTTTGCCGTCGCCCATAAATTTCCGGCGGAAGAAGCGATCACCGTCTTGCTCGGCATCGATGTGCAGGTTGGACGCACCGGTGCCATCACACCGGTCGCACGTCTGCAACCGGTGTTTGTCGGCGGCACAACGGTGTCAAACGCAACCCTGCACAATGAAGACGAAATCCGCCGCAAGGATCTCAAGATTGGCGACACCGTGGTTGTGCGACGCGCGGGCGACGTGATTCCCGAGGTGGCATCGGTCATTCTCGCAAGGCGCCCGCCCGATGCGCGCGAGTTTTTCATGCCAACCAACTGTCCCGAATGTGATTCAGCGATTGTCAAACTCGAGGGCGAGGCGATTGCGCGCTGCTCGGGTGGTTTGTTTTGTCCGGCACAACGCAAACAAGCCCTGCTGCATTTTGCCCAGCGGCGGGCAATGAATATCGAGGGATTGGGCGAAAAGCTGGCCGACCAGATCGTCGAGCAAAACCTGGTGCGAACCCCGGCCGACCTGTACCGCCTCGGCTTGCACGCGTTGGCGGGCCTTGAACGCATGGCCGACAAGTCGGCACAGAATCTGCTGCAGGGCATCGAGGCATCCAAAAAAACCACACTCGCGCGTTTTCTGTTTGCGCTGGCCATCCGGCATGTCGGCGAAGCCACCGCTAAAGATCTGGCGAAGTCATTTGGCAGGCTGGACCGAATCATGGATGCGCCGATTGAGGCGCTGCAAGCGGTCAATGACGTCGGACCGGTGGTGGCGCAATCGGTACGCCAATTTTTTGATGAGCCGCACAATCGGCAAGTGGTCGAGCAATTACGTGCGTGCGGTCTGACATGGGCCGAACACGACGGCACCGCCAACCATCATGCCAGCGGGCCGTTTGCCGGCAAGACGGTGGTGTTGACCGGGACGCTGCAGTCAATGTCACGTGACGAGGCCCGCGAAAAGCTGGAGGCACGCGGGGCAAAAGTTGCCGGCAGCGTCTCAAAGAAAACGGATTTTGTTGTGGCTGGTGCCGAGGCCGGTAGTAAACTGGACAAGGCAACCGAGCTCGCTGTGCGTGTGTTGGACGAACCAACATTTTTGGGCATGCTGGGCTAGGCGGTGTTTCCGTAAGTGGCTTAGGTCGTGTCGAGACTCAATAGACAATGTCAATGAAAATCAAAAAAATAACCAAAGCGGTCTTTCCGGTTGCCGGACTCGGCACCCGCTTTTTGCCGGCAACCAAGGCCAGCCCCAAGGAAATGCTGCCGATCGTGGATAAACCGCTCATCCAGTACGCGGTGGAAGAGGCGGCGGCAGCCGGTATCACCGAGATGATTTTTGTCACCGGGCGCGGTAAACGCACCATCGAAGACCATTTCGACAAGGCCTATGAACTGGAGGCCGAGTTGCAGCTCAAGGGAAAATTGAAGCTGCTGCATGACGTGCGCAATTTGTTGCCGCCGAACATCCAGTATGTTTATGTGCGCCAGCCCGAGGCGATGGGACTCGGCCACGCCGTCTTGTGCGCCAAACATTTGGTGGGAGACGAGCCGTTCGCGGTGATTCTCGCCGACGATTTGATCGACGCCAAAACGCCCGTCATGCGGCAAATGGTCGCACAATACGAAGCCCATCAAGCGTCGGTGATTGGTTGTGTGGAAGTGCCTAAGAGCGAGGTTTCGTCGTACGGCATTGTTGCGTCAAAGCCAATCTCAAAGAAACGCGGTGAACGCGTTTCCCGCATGTCGGCGATTGTGGAAAAACCAAAACCTGAAAATGCGCCATCCACATTGAGCGTGGTGGGCCGCTATATTTTGTCGCCGGCCATTTTCCGTGAACTCGAAAAGATTCAGCAGGGTGTTGGCAAGGAAATCCAGCTGACCGATGGTATCGCCGCGCTGCTGAAAAAGGAAAAAGTTTTTGCCTACGAATTCGACGGGACGCGTTATGATTGCGGCTCAAAAATCGGCTATCTGCAGGCGACCGTTGCATATGGCATGAAACATGCCGAGGTTGGCGAACAGTTTAAAAAACATTTGAAATTTCTCAAGCTGGCGACCTGAGATTTATTTCAACACGCGCCAATCAAAACAACGCGCGCGGCGTGTTATCCAACCAACCTATTTTATTCCGACCAGACACCGATCATGACCCTTGATGAAGCCAACGCAATCTTTGCCAATTCCGACCTGCTGTTCGACCGGGATGCGGTGGACGCGGCAACAGCCCGGATTGCCACCGAGATCAATCGTGATTACGCCGACAAATATCCGTTGATATTGTCGGTGATGGGTGGTGCGGTCGTGTTCACCGGGCAGTTGTTGCCGCAACTCAGCATTGCCTGCGATTTCGATATTGTTCAAGCCTCGCGTTATGGCAATGCGAAGGTCGGTGCGGAACTGACCTGGCGGGTTGCGCCGCGCGACAATCTTGCCGGTCGCCATGTGTTGATCCTGGATGACATCCTTGATGAAGGCATCACGCTTGCCGCGATTGTGGATTTGGTCAAACGCACTGGTGCCTTGAGCGTCGCTTGCGCGGTATTTTGTGTGAAGGATTACGGCGACGAGATCAATGCAAAAAAGCCGCTGAAGGCCGAATACGTCGGCATTTCGGTGCCCAACCGGTTTGTATTTGGCTATGGCATGGATGTTTCGGGTGCGTGGCGCAATCTCGGTGAAATTCGCGCCATCATCGGTAAATAGTCACGACCGTATTTGATTTTGAAACACGAGCAAAGACGGTCTTTTTGAGGCAGAAGTGCCCTGAAATGGCCGTCCTTTCTCGATCTTATCCTGGGGTATATTTTGCTTGCAATTATCGGTGGCACGGGCCTGACCAATTTGCCGAATCTCGAAATCACGAAAAAGGAAATCGTGCGCACGCCGTATGGTGACCCCTCCGGGCATTTGACCTATGGCCATATCGGCGATGCCGTGGTTGTTTTTCTGGCGCGGCACGGCTATGGGCACACCCTGCCACCGCATGAGGTGAACTACCGGGCCAATATTTGGGCGTTGAAATCCGTTGGTGTCACACGGGTGATGGCGGTCAATGCGGTTGGTGGTGTCGCGGCCAATATGGGTCCCGGCGTGTTGTGTGTCCCTGATCAGGTGATTGATTACAGTTATGGTCGCAAACACACGTTTTTTGAAAGTGAAGCGCCGGTGATCCATATCGATTTCACCGAGCCGTTTTGCAATCGCGCGAGATTATTGTTGGTCGCGGCCGCCAAGGCTGCGGCCATTGATGTTGTTGCCGGCGGCACGCTGGGCGTCACCCAGGGGCCGCGTCTGGAAACACGCGCCGAGGTAAACCGGCTGGCAAAAGACGGCTGCAGCATGGTCGGCATGACCACCATGCCCGAAGCGGCACTCGCGAGGGAAAAGGCGCTGTCATACGCCACGCTGGCGTTGTCGATGAATCATGCGGCGGGCCTGGGCTCATCGGCGGGCGGCATCAAACTCGCAGACGCCGACGCGGTATTGCAGGTCGGCATGGAGAAAGTAAAAGCCATTCTTGCCCACGCCGTGGCAATGCATTCGGCCATGCCCGCCGACGTGCGCGGCTGGCAGTAACAGCCATGTCAATCCGCCCGATTCTTAAGATGGGAACGCCATCGCTGATGCAGTCGTCATCACCTTGGCCGCTTGAAAAATTTAATTCGCCGGCGTTGAACAGCTTGCTGACGGACATGCACGACAGCATGATTGCAGCAAATGGTGCCGGGTTGGCGGCGCCGCAAATCGGCGAAAATGTCAGGGTGGTGATTTTCGAAGTCAACGAAAACCCGCGCTATCCGGGGGTTGTGGTGCCTTATACAGTGTTGATCAATCCGGCGATCATCCCCCTGTCGGATCAAATCGAAGAGGGTTGGGAGGGCTGCCTGTCGGTGCCGGGCATGCGCGGTCTGGTGCCGCGTGCAAGCAAGATTCGATACACCGGATACGATGAAAAAGGCAATTTGATTGATCGCACTGTTGATGGCTTTCACGCGCGCGTGGTGCAGCACGAGTGTGATCATTTGGACGGCGTGTTGTATCCTATGCGCATGAACGACATGTCGAAATTTGGTTTCACGGAAATCTTGTTTCCCGACATGGCCCCCGATGCTGATGACTGAAGGAAAAATATGAGTGAATCGGACAGCTCCAACCCTTATTCATCCGCTGCCGCCGCCGGTGCCATTCCGCCACCGATCGCCGAGCGCGATCTGTCATCGGAAAAAAATACGCTGCATATTCTCTACGTGCTACACGGCCTTGCGCCGTTCACGTTGTGGACGCTCGCCATTGTGGCCATGGTGATTGGCGCCATCAAACGCGATGATGTGCGCGGTACCTGGCTCGACACACACTACAGTTGGCTTTCCCGCACCTTCTGGTTTGGCTTGCTGTGGTGGTTGGTGGCATGGGGCGTGTTCTGGGTGCTGGGACTACTTACGCTGGGGATCGGCATGATTGTGCTGTGGATCTTTCCGCTCGGCGTATTTGTCTGGTATCTCTACCGCGTGGTGTTCGGCTGGCTGCGGCTCAACGACAACAAAACAGTCGGTAACTAGCGCACGGCGTTGACCAGCTTTGCCTTGAGTGCGTTGACAAATCCGGCGTCCGCAAGACTGCTGTTCTCGATCACAAAAATGTCTTCTGCGCGGTTGCCCAGCGTGGTGATGCGCGCGTCTTGAATGCCGACGCCGGCTTCGTGCAATGTGCGTGCAAGCGACGACAGCAGGCCCGGTCGATCCGCGCAAATGACGCTCAGTTCGAAGTATCCCGCGCCGGCGGATGCACGGGCCTTTTGGACTGAAATTTCAGGCACCAGCGGAAAGTGTTTTGCTTGTCTTGCCATGCGCGCGGTGTGAATTTCGGGCAGGTTTGCATTGGCAATGGCAAGGCTGAGCTCGCGATCGATACGCGTCAAGATATCGGCGCTGCTGCGGTGGTTTCGCGATTTTGGCACCACCAGAAACGTATCCAGCGCATAGCCGTTCAGTGTTGTGTAAATACGCGCCGAGACGATATCGAGCTGCATACGGTCAAACGTGCCGGTCATCCGGGCAAACAGCCCCGAACGGTCGCCCGCCATGATCAGCACTTCAAACAATTCACCCGACTCGTCACTCCGCCCACTTTTTTCGGCGTCCATTTCCTGTACATAGACGCGGGGCGTTTTTGGTGCAATGTCGTCTTTGATCGCCTTTGCATGCCAGGTCAGATCTTCTATATCAAACCGTTGGAAGTATCGATCATCAACCACCGACCAAATCAACGGCGCTTGGTCGGTACCGAGTCTTGCCAGGGTATCGCGGCGTTTGAAGTCCAACCAATAGGCGTTTGGTGCGCTGTCGCCGCGGATGAGTCGTCGTGTCGAACGAAACAATTCTTCGAGTAGTTTGGCCTTCCAGCTATTCCAGACATGCGGACTGGTGCCGCGAATATCGGCCACCGTCAACAGATATAGCGCAACCAGCCGCCGCTCGCTGACAACCCGTGCGGCAAATTGGGAAATGATGCCGGGGTCGGAAAGGTCCTGCTTTTGTGCAGTGGACGACATGACCAGATGCATTTCGACCAACCACGCCACCAACTCGCCATCCGCCGCCGGCAGGCCGAGCTGCCGTGCAAAGCGTCTTGCGTCGTTCATGCCGAGTGCTGAATGGTCGCCGCCGCGTCCCTTGGCAATATCATGGAACAGGCACGCAAGATATAGCAGATGCACACCGTCAAATTCACGCGCAAGTTCATGGCAAAACGGGAATTCGTGCTGAAAACGCGGCAACACCAGGCGCCGCATATTTCTGAGCACCATCAGAATATGTTCATCGACGGTGTAAACGTGAAACAGGTCGTGTTGCATCTGCCCGACAATGCGGCCAAACGCCGGCAAATATTTCCCCAAGATGCCATAACGGCTCATCCGGCGCAGGGAAAATGTCAGACGTTCACTGTTGAGAATTTCCAGAAACAATTCATTGACCGCAGGATCCGCGCGGAACGCCGGACCGATACGCGGTACCTCGCGCCATAGTGCCCGCAATGTTTCGGCCGAAAAAAATTCCGCTGCCGGGGTCTTTTGCAGCGCCAAAAAGGCGCGAAAAATTGCGCGAGGATCACGTTTAAAAATGCCGGCATCGATGGCAGCGATGTTGCCGTTCACCAATTCAAAGTCGTCGTCGATTTTCACCACAACGTCGCGTCGTTTGCGCAAAATGCGTTCACTCAAATTCGCCAGCAGGATCGAATTCAACTGCCAGATGACCTTGGCCGAAAGGTAGTAGCGCCGCATCAGAATTTCTGAGGCGCGTTTGGTCCTGGTCGGCTTGAGCCGTAGTTGGTCGGCCAGCGCGTCTTGGTGGTCAAACACCAGCCGGTCTTCGCGGCGCCCGGCGAGTAGATGCAGGCGAATACGCAAGTCGATCAGCACCCGCCGGTGTTTCGCCACCAGCTTGGCTTCGTCATTGGTGATCAGTTCGTGCCGGGCGAGGGTGGTCCAATCGCTGCCGGGCTTTGGGTTGTGCACCATGTCAATCTGCGCGGCGCGCCAGATCCACAAAACGGTTTGCAGATCGCGCAAACCGCCGGGGCTTTCCTTGATGTTTGGTTCAAGGTTTAACGCGACATCATTGTGCCGCGCGTGGCGGCGTCGCTGTTCCTCGAGTTTTGCGGCGAGGAAATCGGGCACATTGCGCGATTTGGTGAGCGCGTTCAATAACTTTTCAACGAGGCGAATGTCACCCCAGATCGGGCGTGCTTCCAGCACGCTGGTGTCGACTGTAACGTCCTTGGCTGCTTGTTCAACACACTCTGCGACATTGCGCACCGAAATGCCCGGTTCGAGTCCGACGTCCCATAGCAAGCTCACAAACGCTTCCACAGATGCGGGGGTATCCGATTCGGTCTTGTCATTTTTTGAATCGGTTGGCAACAGCACCAGAACATCAACGTCGGACGCGGGGAACAAAAAACCACGCCCATAGCCGCCGACTGCAACCAGCGCCGCATCGGTTGGCAGACCGATATCTGTCGCAATGTGCGCAATGACCTCGTCGACCAGCGCCGCGTGACTGCGCAAATAACGGTCCGGTTGGGGGCGCTTCAGGTATGCCGCGCCAAGTGCGGCGCGCTCGGCACCAAGCCAATCACGGATTGATTTGACGTAGGCGAGCCGGGTACTCGGATCAGGCGTTGGCATGGCAGGCCGGCGCGCCAGTCGGCTATTGCAGGTGCGCAGGCGCGGCAGGGCTGCCGGCGGAGACTGTCAATACTTCGTAGCCGGATGATGTGACCAATACTGTGTGTTCCCACTGCGCGGAAAGGCTGTGATCGGCGGTGACAACGGTCCACCCGTCGCCGAGCATACGAATATCTTTTTTGCCGGCGTTTATCATCGGTTCAACGGTAAAAATCATGCCCTCTTTGAGCGCCATACCCTGCCCCGGCCGACCGTAATGCAGAATCTGCGGCTCTTCGTGAAACTTGCGGCCGATTCCGTGGCCGCAAAATTCGCGAACCACGCTGAAGCTATTAGACTCGGCAAACACCTGAATCGCGTGGCCGATATCACCAATGGTTGCGCCCGGCTTGACCCTGTTGATGCCGCGCCACATGGCTTCGTAGGTTGTTTCCGACAATCGTCTGGCCTGGATTGACGGTTCGCCGATCGAAAACATGCGGCTGGTGTCGCCGTGGTAACCATCCTTGATGACCGTCACATCAATGTTGATGACGTCGCCGTGTTTGAGCAGTTTGTCGCCGGGAATGCCATGGCAGACCTGGTGATTGACAGAGGTGCAAATGGAAGCCGGGTATGGTTTGTGGCCGGGTGGCGCATAACCGAGCGTGGCGGGAATCGTTTTTTGTTCATCAACCATGTAATCGTGGCAAAGTTTGTCGAGCTTGCCGGTGGTCACCCCGACTTTGACAAACGGCGTGATGTAGTCGAGCACCTCGGAGGCCAGGCGACCGGCAACGCGCATCTTTTCGATTTCGGTTTCAGTTTTGACAACAACGTTCATACAAACAATTCTCTCGGGCTGGTGGCGCAACACGGACTATCTTGCAGGATTGGCACGGTTGCATCGGGAAGGGTGGCAGTATAGCAGCGGTGGCCGTCGGCCAGTCATACGGCAACGGGGCGGAAAGTGAAACGCTATATTCGGCGGTCTTTTTCAGGCATTTTTGTCTGAAAAATGGCTTCCAGCAAGCCCTTTGACTTCACGTTTCTTGTGATATGGTGCAATGACTTCGCGTTCAATCCAAAATTTGAGTTTGCCGATTTCCGGATGGCGAATTCGCGAAATGACACGAATAATCGCCGTTTCAGAAAACGCCATCAATCCAGCTTGGTCAATTTTTCGATAGTCGGCCTCGGAATAGGTCAGCAGCATGGCGCGATCAGGTTTTTTGCCCAGCACATGCAAAACGTCGCGGTCACAAAACCACAGCCCGCCGTCGATTTCAAAGATCCGGACGTGCGTGCCCTGAAATTCGTAATAATGGCCCTGCCATTCGGCGTAAGGCTGCTTTCGGGCGAAATCAAAGTATCTTTCGAGCAACTCGATGATTGGTGCCGCCAATAGTGCACCCCAGGCTGGAACCGACAACATCACAACCACCAGCCCGCCCATTTTCCAATAAGCAACCGCGCTCAATGCCGACGCAATGGCAATGCGCAGCGCAAATGTGGCGGCAAGCGGGAGTTTGGGCGAATTCATTGGCGATGATGGTCTGCCGGACGGCGCTACCCAATCCAAAAGGGGGATGTTAAGCCTTGCAGTTTTTGCTATTTTGTGTATATAATCAAGGGCTTTCCGGAAATATCCGGGTGGTAAGTCGTTTCAATCATTGTAAATCGTCCCGCGCGCACCGTTAAGGTCTGTTCTGATGGAACAGTACAGCGCACGGCAGACATAACCTTAACTCTAGGAAAACTCAGATGTCCACAACCATGCGTCAAATGCTGGAAGCCGGTGTCCA
>JANPDI010000258.1:0-2045 GCA_031431435.1 Burkholderiales bacterium | reverse complement strand
TTCGAGCACGCCGGCGACGGTTGAAATGATCCCCGCGTCACCGGGTGAAATATCGAACTTGCCGGGCATATCGAGTTTGATCTCGCGGTCCATGTCGTACAACCGCAGCCACATCTCGATCGTTGCCCCACCACGGCCGCTGGCCGGTTTCAGGTATTGCTTGATGTCCGCTAGGTTTGCGCGCTTTGACCGGATCATGCGCTCGTCGAGCACAATCCTGACGCCGCGCTGCACATTGGCCGCGGCACGATCTAGTTTCTCCATGGATTGCACACGCATCTTCACGGTCTCGCCGTCGCGCTCGGCCTCGACATTCAACAGGACCGGCGTGCCAGGCTCAAGGAATGCACGCGATTGCTCCAGCGTGTCAGAAAAGAGCACAGCTTCGAATTGGCCGGTCGCGTCCGAAAACATGGCGAAGGCGAACTTGTTCCCCTTTTGCGAGCGCCGCTCGCGCGCCGAGACCACAATGGCGGCCAGCCGCCCCGCCGTCGACCCGAGGCCCGCCTTCTTCTCAAACACAGAATAGGGAATCACATTCAGCTTTGGTAGCACATTGGCATATTCATCCAGCGGGTGGCCGGACAAATAAAAACCGACCGCCTTGAATTCTTCGGCAAGCCGTTCTGTCGGCGTCCACGATTTTGCCGGACGCAAATCCATTTTACTGCCACCGCCGCCGCCGCCAAACAAATCGGCAATCCCGGTCGCTGCACTTTCCGCGAGACGTTTGCCGAGCCCGATGACCTGGTCGACGTTGCCGTGAACAAGCGCGCGGTTTGGCTCCAGCGCATCAAAGGCGCCGCCGATCGCCATGGTCTCGAGGTTGCGCTTGTTGAGGGCCGCTGAATCAAAGCGGCGCGAAAAATCCGTCAAGTTCTTGTACGGCCCCTTTTTGTCACGTTCGACGACGATGGTTTTTACAGCCGCTGCGCCGATGTTTTTTATCGCCGCGAGCGCATAGCGGATGGCGCCGCGTTGTCCGTCGCCCTTTGGTGGCTCGACCACGAATTCTACATCGGATGCATTCACGCACGGCGTCTTAACAGCGATACCCATTTTGCGCGCATCATTTGAAAACATGGCGAGCTTATCCGTGTTCGCCATATCAAGCGTCATAGACGCCGCCATAAACTCTTCCGGGTAATTCGCCTTGAGGTAGGCCGTGTGATAACTCACCAACGCGTAGGCGGCGGCATGGGATTTGTTAAAGCCGTAGCCGGCGAATTTATCGACCAGTTCGAAGATAAATACGGCCTCCTTCTCTTTGACGCCATTGGCCTTGGCGCCTTCAACGAATTTTGCCTGCTGCTTTGCCATCTCGTTCTTGTCTTTTTTACCCATGGCGCGGCGCAGCAAATCCGCCTGGCCAAGCGAGTATCCGCCCATCACCTGGGCGATCTGAATGACCTGCTCCTGGTAAATGATGACGCCGTGTGTCTCCTTCAGGATCGGCTCCAACATGGGGTGCGGATATTCGATCGGCTCTTCACCGTGTTTGCGGTTGATGTAGGTTGGAATGTTGTCCATCGGGCCTGGACGGTACAGCGCGACCATGGCGATGATATCCTCGAACCGATCAGGTCGGAGCGGTTTCAAGGCCTCGCGCATGCCCGTCGATTCAAGCTGGAACACACCGATCGTGTCTGCACGCGCCAAAAGCTGATACGCGGCAACGACCTTTGGATCATCGCCGTCGATGGCGAGCGCCGCAAGATCAACGTCTATGCCGCGCCCGGACTTGATCAGCGCTACAGCTTTTTTCAGTACTGTGAGTGTCTTTAGGCCGAGGAAATCGAACTTCACGAGGCCAGCGACCTCGACCAGTTTCATATTGAACTGAGTGATTTGGAAATTCGACTTCGGGTCACGGTACATGGGCACGAGTTGGTCGAGTGGCCGATCGCCAATGACGACACCCGCTGCGTGGGTCGAGGCGTGACGGTAAAGGCCTTCCAATCGCTCGGCGATCTCCAACAGCCGCGCAACATTTTCGTCGTTCCTGGCTTCTTCCTGCAACTTAGGTTCGCCGTCGATGGCTTGAC
>JANPDI010000257.1:0-5520 GCA_031431435.1 Burkholderiales bacterium | reverse complement strand
AAAAAAGAAGAAGCACCGATCATCGCTGCGCTCCGTACTTGCTTAAACTACGCAGTACCAGGCTGGGTCGATCTAATACTTCCTCACCAGTTACAACAACGACTACAACGCTATTTTGCGACATACAAGGCTGGGATCCAGCCCGCCCAACATCACATTGATGTTCAGATGGTAAATGATCACGCGATCACCACGTTGACCGGCTGAACGAATGTCCGTGCACAAAACCCGCCGTCATCCCAGCGCAGGCTGGGATCCAGTCCACTCATCCCGTCATCCCAGCGTAGGCTGGGACCCAGCCCGTCCACTATCAAGCAAGTAGGCGGGCGCACCAGCTTACCCAATCGCATTTGCACAATCACTGATCAGCGCCGGGCCTTGGTAGATAAAGCCGGTATAAAGCTGCACCAATGACGCGCCGGCATTCATCTTGAGTTTGGCATCCTCCGCCGACATGATGCCGCCGACACCAATGACCGGGATGTTGCCCTTGAGCGCCTTCACCAACTGGCGCAACACTTCGGTCGATGGCGAGAATACCGGCTTGCCCGATAGCCCACCGGCTTCTGCCGCATGGCGGTGGCCCATCACCGCATCACGCGAAATGGTGGTGTTGGTCGCAACCGCACCTTCAAAACCATATTGCAACAACAGCGCGGCGATATCCTTGATCGCAGCTTGATCCAGATCCGGCGCAATCTTGAGCAGCATCGGCACAGACTTTTTGTGTTTCTTGGCGAGTGTGGTTTGCTCGGCCTTTAACGTGGAAAGTAATTTTTCCAGTGCGGCCGTGGCCTGTAAATCGCGCAGCCCCTTGGTGTTGGGCGACGAAATATTCACCGTGACATAACTGGCGTGGGGGTAAACACCCCGTAGGCAGGTGACGTAATCATCCACTGCCTTTTCATTCGGCGTATCAAAGTTCTTGCCGATATTGAGGCCCAACACGCCGCGATACTTCGCGCGTTGCACGTTCGCTAAAAATTGATCCAGCCCGCCGTTATTGAACCCAAGCCGGTTGATCAGCGCCTCGTGTTCAGGCAGCCGAAACATGCGCGGCTTCGGGTTACCCGGTTGCGCGCGCGGCGTGACGGTGCCGACTTCAATAAAGCCAAAACCCATTGCGGCGAGGGCATCGATGTATTCGCCATTTTTATCCAGCCCGGCGGCCAAACCAACGGAATTGTCAAATGAAAGTCCAAGCAGGGAGCGCGGTTTCAGCACCTTTTGCCCGAAAAGACCCGCCAGATGGACACTTTCTAATTTTTTCAAACTGCCGAGCGACAGATCGTGCGCGACCTCGGGGTCGAGTTTGAACAGCGCATGGCGCGCCAGCGGATAAAGGCGGCTGGTCAGGAATGCTGCAGGGAATTTGGGCAATGACACGGGATATCTATCGTTGGCTTGGCGGGGTTGGCTGACAATTTTAACGTACGGGCGTCACCGCATGGCCGACGCAACCGGCTGCACTTGCATAGAACCTGTGGAAGGAGTAAAAAGTACGCGTGGTTGATACGCGTTTGGCCGGTCATCGCCAGTCGTGGGAGTCGCATGTAAATGTTCAGAAAATTGCTGCTTTCAGCACTCCTGTTCGCGATACTCGTAATGACAGTATCGGCGGCCGGGGCAGGTGTTGATTTGGACGGCGATGGCAAGAGTGAAATCGTGATGCGCTCGGCCACCGGCCAATTGCTGAGCGGACGACTCGTCAATAATCAGTTTCAATTTGCGCCCAAAGCGGATCCCGGCACTAATTTTCGTTTGCTCGGCATTGCTGATTTCGACGGCAATGGGAAATCCGACCTCGCCTATCAAAATATGACCCAGGGTGTCACCGGCGAAGTGCACGTCTGGCCGGACTTTGTCTCAACCAATGATTTTTTGCTGCGTAGCGTAAAGACGAGTTGGGATGTGCAGGCGGTAGGTGATCTTGATGGCGATGGATCTGCTGATTTGGTTTGGCGTTATCTCGGATTTACCGCGGATCGCCCGGATGACACCGGCGTTTCCTATATCTGGTTTACCAATGGTCGCAGCGTCACGCAGGTCAGAAAACGCGGTGGTGCGCCGCTGAATTGGCAACTGATCGGCGCCATGGATCTCAACGGCGATGGTGCCGCCGACATGGTTTATGTCAGTCCCGACCGCCAGATCAGATTGCTGATGGCCACTCCCAACCGCACCTGCGCCAATGTTTCGGCAGGCACGATTCCGCTTGGCTTCAGTGTGGTGAAACTCGGCGATTTCACCGGCAACCGTTTGGGCGAAATTGTCATCCGCAACGCGGAAACCGGACAAGTCTGGATGATGCAAATTGATGCCACCAGCTTAACCCTGCCCGCACCGACCGCCAATCCGGATGATCCCAACGCTTCCTGCACGCCGAGCGCGCTCTCGGCGACGGTGAGCCTTTATATTTTTGCCAATGCGCCGCCAAGCTGGCAATTTTTTGCCGCCGGCGACCTCAATGGCGATGGCAAGACCGATATTGTCTGGCTCCAGCCTGATGGATCGTTGGCGGTCTGGCTGATGAATGCGGTTGGCAAGGCGCCGACGCTGACGACACTCGACAATGCCGGTGCTGCGCCTGGGGGGTATGCTCCGATGCAGGTGCATGCCGTTGAGGCATCGAACGGTATGGGCTCATCTCAATCAGTCAGTTTTCGATTTTTCGGCACTTATCCGGAGCAGGGAATTGTAGATTTCATTGTCAAGGGGGGCGAGCAGTTCACGGTGACTGGCGCCTACCTAGGCTGGGTTCAACTGAAAGTCGCGCCAACGACGGCCGCGGGAACCGTCCGGGCGGCGGCAACCCAGCTAGGTGGTCGAATCATCTCACAGGCGCCACGGCTGGGACTGTACTTGCTCGACGTCGGGTTGGGACGTGAATCTACCTTTCTGAGTGCCATGTATGCTTTTCCGTGGGTGACCGAAGGATCTGCCGCAACCCCCAATGTGCGCGGGGCAAACTTCACCATCGACTTTGATTCATCATCAGCTGGTGACAATTGCGCAGACAAACATGGAACGATTGTTACCAATATTGCGAACCGTCGTGGCGGCGCTTTTTCGTTAGAATCCCCAGCCGGATTAGCCAAGAATTCGAATGAAGTTGCCGATCAGTTGTGGGAGAAGCTCAATTCTGTTCCCTCCGGTGAGAAGCAAGTGATCAACATCTCGTTAAATGTCGATCCCTTCGGTTCGCCTCCATTCACTCTACCAGGCGGCCCCCGTCGAGATATGTCCGGCCTCTGCATTGCCGCACATTGCGATTTTATTGGCCTATGTACGAGCGCTTGCCGTCAGAGAGTCACGCGGTTTTGGACTTTCCAGCAGCGATGGTTACTGTCTGGTTTTTTCGAAGCAATGGAACAAATTGGCCTCCAATCTCCTGAAAAAGCAGATCAAAGTCTGGTAACAATCATTGCCGGCAACAACGGTTGGGAGCTGGATGAGGTTATGAATCAACTAAGGACTACGTTCCCAAACGCGTTCAAACGTATCGTCATGGTTGGAGGAACAGACAGTGGTGTGAAGGATATAACCTTCAATCACTTGGTAAATGACACAAGTGGAAGTATGGTTTATGCATGCGCGAATAGAGTCACCAATTCGGCTTTCACGGGTACGTGTAACGGGACTTCCTTTGCAGGCCCGGAAGTTGCAAGTGTTCTTGATCTGGTGTGGAGGCGCTATCCAAGCTTAACCTCTGAGCAGATTCGTGCCTCACTATCAGAAGCCCTAAGTGCGCGACAACCGCCGACAGCTGTCATTCCACAGGATGACAGCTGCTGGACATCCGCCGATTTTATTGACGAAATTTTGGTAATTGCCGCTAAAAAATTGCCCCCGCCATCGCTATGCCTAGGCTTTCAGTATTTTGATTGGATGCCGTGCCTACCTGACAACACACAAATTCGAAATATTCTGTCGCGGAATCCACCAAACTGTATTGGTGGAGCTCTGCCCGACACGATTCGATCGTGCACCTATGTCCCATTGAACTGCCAGTACAGTTTAAGCAACACAGGTACATCAATTCCCAGCGGCGGAGGGAGTGGCCGCATCAGCGTGAGTACAACCCAAGGCTGTAACTGGATGGCGGTACCAGATCTAGGCGTCTCTTGGCTCACTATCCTTACGGGTGCGACCGGTGTCGGCAGCGATGTCATTAGCTGGAGTGCGAGCAGCAACCTCGGCTCAGTGCAGCGTAGTGCGGCGATTACCGTCAAAGGATTATTCTCGGGACAAAATTTCACACAAGCAACAAATTTTATTCAAGATGGAGCATCGACTTGCTCATTCACGGTTTCTACGGCGAGTGACATTCCCGCGGCTGGTGGAGCCGGTAGCGTTGCGGTCGTGTCGTCTGCCCCCAATTGCAGTTGGGCTGCAACATCAGATTCATCCTGGCTGAATGTGGTGACGGGCAGCGGCACGGGAAGCGGCCAAATTTCGTTTAATGCAACCGCCAATCCAGGCGCATCACCAAGAACAGGAATCATCACTGTCGGTGGGCAGACAGTCACTGTTACCCAGGCAGGCTCCTGCTCATATTCGGTCACACCACTTTTGTTGTCATTCAGCGCAAGATCGGGTGCCGGTACGGTAATGGTCGATACCAGCGCAACATGCCCTTGGCTTGCTGCATCAAACGTTCCTTGGATCCATGGTGTTCTTCCAACCAGCTACACCGGCCCAGGCGGGGTGACGTTTTTCTACGGTGATTTGGGCGTCGACAATACCGTTCAGCGTACCGGTACATTAACGATTGCCGGACAGACAGTTACGGTTACGCAGGCGGGTACCACGCCAACGTGCACATATTCGGTTACCTTATCGAGTCAATCGTTTTCTGCAGCTGGCGGCGCAGGTACCGCAACAATATCAACTCTGGCTGGTTGTTCATGGACCGCAGCAGGGAGCGCTTTTATTGACGTTGGATCGACGAGTGGAACGGGATCAGGGACGATCGCATTTACAGTATTGCCGAATAGTACAAGCAGCACGCGCAGCGGCACCATTACCATCCAGGGCCAATCATTTACCATTACGCAAACAGGTACTACTCCAACATGCACAGTCAGTTCGATCATCTTCACGAGCAATCCGTCCGGATTTGGCGCGATCAACGGGGCGATCACGCCAGCGCTTGGTGGCATCCCAATCTCGTGCACTTGGCGGGGCAATCTCGGTAGTACAACCACCAGAAATACCACCACTGCCTCCAATGGCAGCTTCACCTGTTCGGCCGACAGCGCCGTCGCATTCTGGAGCGACCCGAGCATCACCATCACTGCTGCAGTCACAGCCTGTGGCAACGTGACAGTCTCGAGAACCTACTAGCCAGACTGGAAGGATCGCGAGGGTACGATTGTTGTTTGAGGGTCGTTCAGATCTTTTGAGACATCGAGCCGAACCGATCTGCAAACGTGGCGCCGGGGGCCGCACACGGCCCCGCGGCCCCACCACTCCCCCCAAACCTTTAAACCCCGGCGCAAAAAAAGGTTTAGTTTTTAA
>JANPDI010000256.1:0-2540 GCA_031431435.1 Burkholderiales bacterium | reverse complement strand
AACATCGAGTTGCATCACACTACGTGGGCCAATTGGAATGCGGCCAATCCCGCGCTTGAAAACCGCTATTCGCTGGCGGGTGTGGGTGCGACCGCAGTATGGACACCTACCGCCGATTCGACGATCTCGATGACGGTTGCCTCGCGCATCGGAAGCAACCCCGGACGCGATGCCAATGGCCTTGATTCGGACAATCGCAAAGCACGAGCACAGTTCTGGTTGCAGGCAAGCGTGGGGTTTTAATGCGAACCCAACGTTAGTGTGACGGCGAAAGTCGCCAGTTGGTGCTGGCCACACGCCGCTAGGCAAATAAAGTGTATCTAATAGTGAATCGGCTGATTTGTGTGCCGTCGGCCACGACGGCGGCGAGACATTTTGGAGGCAGCATTTAGGGCCAATGCAAGCGAGAGAAAATCTAAGCCTTCTTTTTCACAATTCGCTGAGATTACGTTTGAAGCGTGCTCAGGCGATCAAGCTTGTTTTATTGACGGTCATTCTGGTCGCGGTTCAGGTCGCGACGGCGACGGCGGTGTTCGCGCCCGTCGAGCTCGTGTTTTATGACCTTTGGCATCGCCTTGCCGGGCAGCGCTTCGTGCCGCAGCACACGGCACTGATCGTCATCGACGAGCCAACCCTGAACGACTACCGCGATGATCCCTTGGTTTTTTGGACGCCGCACGTTGCCAAGGCATCGAGCGTCGCTCGGGCTGCGGGCGCGAAAGTGGTGGGCCTTGATTTTCTATTCTCGATTAGTCCGGAGAGCTGGATCGAGCGGGGTGGCAACCCGAACAAGGGGCAGCGCGCCTCGTATGATCAATCGTTTCGAGAAGAAATTGGCACTGGCCAATTGATTCAGGTGAGCGCGCGCGTGCGTCTGAACAACGGTCTCGATGATTTCTTATTGCCGCATGTCGATTACTTGATGTCGATCCCGGACCTGGATATGCAACGCCATGTTGCACTGGCTGGCCTGAATGCCGACAAAGATAGTGCGGTGCGCTCGTTCAGTGTGACTCCGCCAATCGCATTGCCAGAGGGAACCGATGCAACCAGCGTGCCAAGATTTGCCCTGGGCCCGCTCTTGGCCTTGCTCGCGACAAACTCTAACCTCAATGCTGACCGTTGGCATTTGGGGGAGCACGAACTTAGCAGTAGCGCGGAACCTGCGCAGATAAGTTTTGCCGGGCCACCAGGCACGATTCCGCGAGTTTCGATGCGCGAATTGTTGGCACCGGACGCGTTGCAGCGCCCTGAAGTGCAAGCGCTCAGCGGCAAGGTCGTGATTATTGGCGGTGAATATGTTGGGATGGGCGATGTGCACCCGACGCCTTACGCCAGCAGCTTTTTCGGTGGCGTCGCCTCGTTCATGACCGGCCCCGAGATCCAGGCCAACATCGTTGAAACGCTATTGAGCGGAAACCGCCTTTCGCCGCTTTCTCTGAGCCTGACACAGGTCTACGTTGTTACGGTATCGATCGCGGCTATCTTTTTGTTTTCTTGGTTAAGCCCGGCCTGGGGCTTGCTGGCGTTAGGGATCAGTGCGGGTCTGAGTTTTGGCGCGTCCTACCTCGCCTTCTTGAACTGGACACTCGTTTCAGTCAGCAGCATTCCACTAGCACTGGCAATCGCTTTCTTGGGCAGTTTGACGGTCAAAATTGGCGCAGAAGCGCGTGAGCGTCAACGCATTACCGCCATTTTTGGTCGCTACGTTTCCGATAGCGTGGTAGACGTGCTGATTGATTCAGAAAATGCTCCTGAACTCGGTGGCGTAAAACAAACCATCACCATTTTGTTCGCCGATATTCGTAGTTTCACCACCATATCTGAACGGCTGGACGCACAAGAAGTGGTTGAGTTTCTTAACCAGTATTTTGAACGCGTCTGTTCGGTAGTTTTGGCCGAAGGCGGAACAATCGACAAGTTCATCGGCGATGCGATCATGGTTCAGTTTGGCGCGCCAGTGGCTTTTTCTGATCATGCGTTGCGCGCGACGCGTGCTGCGCTGGAAATGCGGCGCGAGGCAACAGAATTCAGCCATTGGATGCGGACGCGTTTTGCCGGCCGCGACTTACCTGAATTCAAAATCGGTATTGGTTTGCACACGGGCAGTGTTGTCATCGGTAATATCGGTTCAACTCGGCGTTCTGAATACACTGCGATTGGTGATGCTGTCAATATTGCGTCGCGGATTGAGGGTATGACGAAAGAGATGGGATGTGATGTGCTGATAAGCCGCGAGACCTTGGATGCGGTGGAGGATCAAATCGTTACCGGTCTGACCAAATCGGTCTATGTGAAGGGGCGCGTTGCGCCAGTTGAATTGTTTGAGGTTTTGCATTTAAAAGGAGAATCAACGTGAACGAAAAAAATCAATGGCAAGTTCCTTCTATTCTTAGGATTTGTGCAGCAAGCGCCCTTGCGGTCCTGGCATTCGTAGGGCCGGCGAGCGCTGCCGAGGTCGCGGAGCTTGGGCTAATCACACAAGTGCAAGGAACAGTGAATGTCACACTCGGCAAGGAAAAGGCGACCGCCGCTGTGCC
>JANPDI010000255.1:0-2729 GCA_031431435.1 Burkholderiales bacterium | reverse complement strand
GTCTGCGGCGTATCGTCGGTCGCATCCCGCAAGCGGGGCCCTGCTCCGCGCCTCCCGCCGCCTTCCTCGAACCAACGCCTAAAGCAGTACATCAAAAACTGGCCGGAATAATCACCAAACAATTCTGTTGTCTCGAAAGTCTGCGGCGTATCGTCGGTCGCAACCCGCAAGCGGGGCCCTGCTCCGCGCCTCCCGCCGCCCTCCTCGAACCAACGCCTAAAGCAATACATCAAAAACTGGCCGGAATAATCACGAAACAATTCTGCTGTCACGAAAGTCTGCGGCGTATCGTCGGTCGCATCCCGCAAGCGGGGCCCTGCTCCGCGCCTCCCGCCGCCCTTCTCGAACCAATCACGCCAGAGCGTAGTGCGCAGCGATTCCCGCAAACACCGCCGCGCCATACCAGTTGTTGTGTAGAAACGCCCGAAAGCATTGTTCACGATTGCGTGATCGAATCAACACATAGTGATACAACGTGATGGCGGCTGCCACAGCCAGCCCGATCCAGTAGGGCCAGCCGAGGCCGACCACCTTGCCGGCGACCGTCAGGATGACAAGCGATAACAGATAACACAACATCACTGCGGCGACGTCAAAGCGCCCGAACAATATTGCCGAAGTCTTGAGGCCCAACTTTAGATCGTCTTCACGATCAACCATGGCGTATTCCGTGTCGTAGGCAATTGTCCATAACGCGTTTGCCGCCAGCAGCCACCATGCGAGTGCCGGCACACTGCCGGTGACGGCGGCGAACCCCATTGGAATACCAAAGCCAAATGCCACACCAAGATACGCCTGCGGCATGGCAAAAAACCGCTTGGTGAACGGGTAGCTGGCGGCGAGTAGTACGGCGGCGATGCTGAGGAAAAGCGTTAGCCGATTGAGGAAAAAAACGACCAGCATAAACGCGGCAAACGCCAGCACCGCGGCAACCATCAGCGCTTCTTTCGACGAAATCAATTGTGCCGCAAGCGGTCGTCCGGCCGTACGGGCGACATGTTGATCAAAATGACGATCCGCATAATCATTGATCGCGCAGCCCGCGGAGCGCATCAGCAATGTGCCGCCCACAAACACCAACAGTATTGTTAAATCGGGGCTGCCGTTTGCCGCGATCCACAAGCCCCACAAGGTCGGCCACAACAGCAGCAGGGTGCCGATCGGCCGATCAAAACGGATTAACTTAAGATACAGCGAGAGTCGCGACACACGCGGGGTAGCAACCGGGTTCATGCCGCTATTTTCACCCATGTTTTGATCTGTGGCATCGCCATCAATATCTATCTCAAGATAAGAATTGCCGGCAGAAAAACCTCGGTGACCAACAGCGGCCGTCCGGCCCTGAGGAACACGCTGCGCCGCGCCCAGCAGCGTGATGATGCCGTTTGCGTGTGTCGCATCACGGCTTTCGACAACGGGTGTGTGTGATTGAGCCGCCGATATTCCATCGGCATACGCATTACCGTCGGATCATGAAATAACATTTCGGCAAGCGGCCGTCCGCCGAGCCTTGATAGCCCCCGCCATGCACCGCGTAAATCGCGCGGATTGACGGCGGTGTGGGCGAACACCAGCGGGGTATCGCCGTCACGCAGCAATACTTCACGTACCATCGCCAGCACGCCGTCCGGCAAACCGATCGCGCGAAATTCGTCCGGGTTCGGCTGTGCCAAACGTTGTGTCAGGCGCACCAAATTAAAGTTGCCAACGTGTTCGACGATACGTGCCGTCAGTGAGCCGCGGTCGGTCACCCACCCGCGCAATTTTCCGGTCGGTGGAATTTGACGCCAGGCGTCGGGTTGTGAAAGTTTGACGGTGCGCATGTGGTGACGCGTTAAGCCTTCAGGTAGTGTTGTCGCGAACCCAGCCAGCGCGCCAAGTGTTTATCGGCATCAGCCTGATGGTGCGTCAGCATATCGGTGGCGGTGTCGCGCGCAATGTCGAGCAGATCAATGTCGCGTTCGATATCGGCAAAGCGTAGTAGTGGCGCGCCGGACTGACGCGCGCCAAGATGCTCACCCGGTCCGCGGATCAAGAGATCCTGACGGGCAATCTCAAAGCCATCGGTTGATTCGTAGATCACTTTCAGACGTGCGCGTGCCGTCTGGCTCAGCGGCGATTGATACAAAAGCACACAGGCACTTTGTTTCGCGCCGCGCCCGACCCGCCCGCGCAGCTGATGCAATTGCGAAAGCCCCATGCGCTCGGCGTGTTCGATCACCATGATAGTTGCGTTGGACACATCAACACCCACCTCAATGACGGTGGTGGCGACCAACAGCTGAATCTCATTGGCAACAAACTGCTGCATCACCGCATTTTTTTCGGCGGGTTTCAGGCGGCCGTGCACCAAGCCGACACGCAAATCCGGAAACTCGGCAGAGATGCGTTCAAACGTATCGACGGCGGTCTGCAACTGGAGCTTTTCACTCTCTTCGATCAACGGGCACACCCAATACGCCTGCCCCCCGGCGAGACACGCCACGCGGATACGTTCGAGTACTTCATCGCGGCGGCTGTCGGCCAGCAAACGGGTCGTAATCGGTGTGCGCCCCGGTGGCAACTCATCGATGATCGACACATCCAGATCGGCAAAATAACTCATCGATAACGTGCGCGGGATCGGCGTGGCACTCATCATGAGCTGATGTGCTTCTTCCACGACCGCCGCTTTTTCGCGCAACGCCAGACGTTGGCCGACGCCGAACCGATGCTGCTCGTCAATGATG
>JANPDI010000254.1:0-7552 GCA_031431435.1 Burkholderiales bacterium | reverse complement strand
CGATGGCGTGCTGGTATTGGGATTGAACAATATCCAGACGATGGTGGCCAAATGCTGCAAGCCGCTGCCCGGTGATCCCATTGTCGGCTTTGTGACCAAAAACCGTGGTGTGATGGTTCACCGGATCGACTGCTTCAATATCACCAGCCTGCACCCGGATCAGCGCGACCGACTCATGCAGGCGACCTGGGGCAATACCGGGGAGCAGCCGTTTGCCGCCGACATTGAAGTGTCGGCAGTCGATCGTCAGGGTCTTTTGCGCGACATTTCCGAAGCGCTGTCGCACGAACGCATCAATGTGGTCGGCGTCAACACCTTGTCAAAAGGCACGCTGGCGTCGATGCGCTTCACGGTTGAGGTGCGTGGCGCGGCGCAAATGGTGCGGGTGTTGCGCGCCGTTGGCGGCGTGGCGGGTGTCGAAAGTGTGACCAGGCGCTAGCGCAATTGGCTGAACACCAGACCGCCAGACCATTTCGCCATCAAAACGCGATGCCATACCAGCCGAATCCGGCTGTCCACGTTGTGCCACTTTCGCTACCTGCCGTGCGGCTGGCGGTCAGGTCGAGCCCCAACCGATCCTTGATCAACCACCAACGTCCACCGATGGTATTGACCGCGCCGCCAAAAATTGAACGGCGGTCGTTGGTTTGTGTTTCGGCAAACAGCAACAGGTGTTCAGTCGGTGTGACCACCAACGCCAGATTGAGCAACGTTGCCGTTTGTTGTGTGTTTGGTTGTGCCGCACGATCACGAAGGTGTCCGAGATTAGCGTGAAGCGTCATTGATGGACTGATCTTTAATGTGGCCAGCGCCAGCGCAACCGCGTTTGTTCGTTTCCATCCGGCGTCGGTTGGTTGCTGATAGGCGGCGGAAAGCTCAAGGCCAAATTGCCATTCCCCGGGCGCTGATTCCATACGCCATTCGGCAGGCACCCATTTCAACACCATGCCGGCGGCCTGTCTGACCGGATCGCGCGGGGATGGTCGCGTGAAATCCATGCCGAGTTCAATGCCGTCAGCCACGCCACAGGCGGGTGCCACCACCAGCGCACGGGTGTCCTTGGCGCGCTCCTGCCAGCCTTCGATCTGACAAGTCCCTTTGTCGGCCGTGCCGGCGTCATCCGTGCCGAGGGGGCGACCCGCCCGGCAAGGCGCCGCGGTGAGCGCGATAATCAGTGTCAGTACGGGCAGGAAGAATTGATTTTTCATTGTTGGATTGTGCGTCGCGGTGGGTTTAAGCAGAACAACGTTGCACGTCGTCCGCGCAGTTTAACGGCTGCTGTAAAGTTATCGGCATTTAATGCAATTCATTTAGACAATTAATCCTTGTCACATGGGAGTCACATGCCCGGCGCACTTGATGGAATAAAAGTCCTCGATCTGACCACCGTCATCATGGGGCCGTACTGCACACAAATCCTCGGTGACATGGGGGCCGATGTGATCAAGGTTGAGTCACACGCGGGCGACAATATGCGCTGGGTGGGACCGATGAAAAACCCGGGCATGGGCCATATTCATTTACATTTGAATCGCAACAAACGATCGCTGGTGCTGGATTTGAAACAACCAAAGGGTCTCGAGGCGTGCCTCAGGCTCGCCGCTGAAGCGGACGTGCTGGTTTACAACGTGCGTCCACAGTCGATGGCGCGGCTGGGGTTGGGTTATGACGCGGTCAAAAAAATCAATCCAACAATTGTTTATGTGGGTGCGTTTGGCTATGCTGAAAAGGGGCCTTACGCAGGACGCCCCGCCTATGACGATTTGATGCAGGGCATCGCCGGTATTGCCTCATTGAGCCAACGCCAAACGGGGGACGTCCCGCGTTATGCGCCAGTGACCATTGGTGATCGCAGCGTTGGGCTGCACACCGTGAATGCGGTGTTGGCGGCACTGTTTCATCGTGAGCGAACCGGTGAGGGGCAGGCGATTGAGATTACGATGTTCGAAGCAATGTCACAGTTTGTTCTTGGCGATCACATGGCGGGCAAAACGTTCGAACCGCCGTTGGGCGAGACCGCCTATGCGCGATTAATCGCGCCGCATCGCCGGCCGTATGCCACCTCGGACGGCTATTTGTGTGTGCTGATTTACAACGACAAACATTGGATGACGTTTTTTGACGCTATCGGCCGCGCTGATTTAAAAGCCAATCCCAAATTTTGCGAACATACCCAGCGCGCGGCCAACATCGCCGAGGTCTATGAATTTGTTGCCAACACCATTGCGTCCAATACCACGGCGTACTGGCGTGCGTTGTTGGACAAAGCGGATATCCCGTTTGCCACCATGCATTCGATTGACTCGTTGCTCGAAGACGAACACATGCAGGCCATCGGCTTTTTCCCTGAGTTTGATCACCCCACCGAAGGGCGCATCCGCGCCACCGCGCCGGTGGGCGAATGGAGTGCCACACCGCCGTCGATCCGCAGCCTGCCCGCCACACTCGGCCAGCATAGTCGTGAAGTACTGGCTGGGGTCGGCTATTCAGACGCGGAAATTGACGAGATGGTGACAACGAAGGTGACGCTTTAGCGCGGTATCGCATCGCATGCGGGTCACGATGTGGGGGTCACGTTTTGGTTTTAAAAGTACAATAGGGGCGGGGCGTTTCGGGCAAAAATGGCTGAAAAGTGCCGTGAATATTGGCGTTTCTGATTCTTCTTATGGTTTCCATTGCGGCAGTCGGCGATTCCACCGTCGGGTGCCGCATAATTCCGTCATACAAAGTTGTTTTATGGAGTCACGGCATGCCGAGTCAGGTCATTGAGGGCCAAGACCGCGGGTGGATCATTCCCATCGGTGGCGCGGAAGAAAAAGAAAACAAACCGGAAATCCTGCGGCGATTTGTTGAGCTGTGTGGTCACGGCGATGTGAATGCCGCCGACATTGTCGTCATTCCGACCGCCAGCCGTTTGATGGATACCGGCGCGCGCTACGAACAGATTTTTTCGCAACTGGGTGCCGGCAATGTCGAATCGATGGATTTTGATACGCGCCGTGATTGTGATGAATCAGGCCGCATTGCGCGCATCGAACGTGCCAACGGGGTATTTTTCACCGGCGGCAACCAGCTGCGCCTCTCGACCCTGCTAGGCGGCACGTTGGTCGCCAAAACCTTACGCAAACGCAACGCGGCGGGCATGCACGTCGCCGGCACCAGTGCCGGTGCGTCGTTTATTTCCGAACATATGATTGCCTTCGGCGAAGAGGGTGCCTCGCCGATTGCCGGTGCGGTTCGTTTGGCGCCGGGGCTGGGATTGACCAACCGCTTTATCATCGATCAACATTTCCGGCAACGTGATCGCATCGGTCGTCTGTTGGCGGCGCTGGCGTATAACCCGTTTGCGGTCGGGATTGGTTTGGACGAAGACACCGCCGCATTTATCGGCCCGGACAACACACTTGAAGTCGAAGGCTCCGGCGCGGTGACGGTGATTGACGCGAGTGAAATGCAGTTTTCATCGATGGATCAGGTGGCCGAGGGTAAGCCGGTGTGTATGCTCGGGCTGAAACTGCACGTGTTGGTGGCCGGTTCGACGTTTAATTTGCACACACGGCAGGCCGCGGCAAACGCATTGAATATCAAGAAAGCGTAACGACGGCAACCTCACAAAAGAAAGTGCGAGCTATGCGGATTCTGGATCGTTCTGTTTATGTTGGCCCCTCGGTTTACGCACATTTCCCGGTCATCAAGTTTGAACTGGACCTCGGCGAGCTGGAAAAATGGCCGACAGCCAAGCTGGGCAACGCCTACGTTGATGCATTGGTGGCGGCCCTGCCGGGCCTGCACGAACACGGCTGCTCGTATGGTGAGCCGGGCGGTTTTATCCGGCGAATGCGTGAAGATGAGGGTACCTGGCTGGGACACGTGCTCGAACACGTTGCCATCGAATTACAAAACGTTGCCGGCGAAGATGTCACCTTTGGCAAAACCCGCGGCGCCGGTCGCGACGGGGTTTACACGGTTGTATATGAATACGCACAGCGTGACGAGGGCATCGAAGCAGGCGAACTCGCGCTAAAGCTGCTGTGTGCATTGCTGCCGGCAAACCTGCAGCCGGCCAACACGGTGCCTGACGCTTGGGATTGGCCGACGGCGCGTGATGAATACATTCGTTATGCCCAGCGCCGGGCGCTGGGGCCGTCGACGGCGTCAATTGTGCATGCGGCTGAAAAACGCGATATTCCGTGGCTGCGCATGAACGAGCAATCGCTGGTGCAACTCGGCTACGGCAAGTATCAGCAGCGCATTCAAGCGACCATCACCGGCCGCACCAGTCATATCGCGGTGGAACTGGCATCTGACAAAGAAGAGACCAACAAGATTTTGGCGACGCTCGGTCTGCCGGTGCCCAAACAGATGCTGGTGCAATCGGCCGATAGCGCGGTGCGCGCGGCGAAACGTATCGGTTTTCCGGTGGTGACCAAGCCGTATAACGGTAACCACGGTCGCGGTATTTCCATTCATTTGCAAACCGAAGCGGACGTGCGGACCGGCTTCGAGGCGGCCAAGGAACACTCCCGCTCGGTGATTGTGGAGTCGTTTGTCACCGGTGATGACCATCGTCTGCTGGTGGTGAATGGCGAATTGGTGGCCGCCACCAAACGCACACCGGGCCACGTGGTCGGCGACGGAAAACACAGCATTCGTGGCTTGATCGATATGGTCAATCTTGATCCGCGTCGCGGTGTGGGCCATGAAAAGGCATTGACCCGACTTGAGCTCGATGCGCAGGCCGAAATGATGATGGTGCGCCAGAACATTACAGCGGATGCCGTTCCGGCGGTGGGGACGATTGTTCATTTGCGATCGACCGCCAATCTGTCCACCGGCGGTACCGCGACGGATGTCACCGACATCATTCACCCGGACAATCGTGACATGGCGGTACGCGCCATTCGCGCCGTTGGACTCGACGTCGGCGGCGTGGATTTTTTGTCGACCAATATTGCCGAAAGCTACAAGACCATCGGCGGTGGTATTTGCGAGGTGAACGCCGCGCCCGGTTTTCGTATGCACGTCGCACCATCCGAAGGCACGCCGCGTGATGTTGCCGGCCCGGTGATCGATATGTTGTTTCCATCGGGTACACCATCACGGGTGCCGATTGCCTGTATCACCGGCACCAACGGCAAAACAACCACCTCACGCATGCTCGCGCACATTGCAAAAATGGCGGGCTTCACGCCGGGTCTGACCACCACCGACGGTGTTTACATCGACGGTCAGCGCACCGTCGAGGGTGACATGACCGGGCCGATCGCCACACAAATGGTGTTGTCGGATCCACAAATCGACATGGCGGTGTTGGAAATTGCGCGCGGCGGCTTGTTGCGCGCCGGTATGGGCGTGCCGTGGGTGAACGTCGGCGCGGTGTTAAACGTGCAATCCGATCACCTCGGCATGAAGGGTATTGACACGCTCGAGCAACTCGCCGAAGTCAAACGGATTGTGGTGGAAGTGGCGCGCGATTGTGCGGTACTCAACGCGGACGATACCAATGTGTTCAAGATGTCGGCCTATACCGAGGCCAAAAGTATTTGTTATGTCACCACCAACCAGACACACCCGTTGGTGCGGGAACATGTGCGCGCCGGTGGTCGTGCGTGTGCGCTCGAAGACGGCGTAAACGGCCAGATGATTACGCTCTACGACAAGGGTGCCCACATCCCGTTGATGTGGACACATTTGATTCCGGCGACACTCGAAGGCCGCGCCATGCACAACGTGCAAAACGCCATGTTTGCCGCGGCGATTGCGTTTTCGCTCGGCATCAAGCTCGATGCGATTCGCACCGGACTGCGCACCTTTGACACCACCTTTTTCCAGACACCGGGACGGATGAATGTGTATGACGAACATCCGTTCAAGGTTATTTTTGATTACGGACACAACGCCCATGCGGTGGGTGCGATGTGTGACCTCGCGCAGCGGCTTGAAGTGCAGGGGCGCCGCATTATCGTGCTCTCTGCACCCGGTGACCGGCGCGATGAGGATATTGCGGCGATTGCCGAAACCGCTGCCGGCAAGTTTGATCATTACATCTGCCGCCGCGATGATGGCCTGCGCGGGCGGGACGGCGACGAAATACCAAACATGCTTGCCCGGGTGTTGCGGGCGAAAGGTGTCACGGACAAGCAGATTGAAATCATTCCCGACGAGCAGGTGGCAATTGATCGCGGGTTGCGCATCAGCCGGCAGGGCGACTTGTTATTGATCTTTGCCGACGCCCTGACGCGCTCTTGGAAACAAGTCATCAAATTCAAGCCCGAGGGCGTGCCACATAAAGCGGTGAAACCAGCCACGACCACCAACGAGCCAAAGCCGATGAACCTCATGGACGAATCCGCCGATGGTGAAGGCCTTGCCGCGAGTGGCATGGTTATCGACGAACGTGGTGTGCGTTTCCAACGCGAGAGCGACGACTAGATGCGGCAACGGCAAATGCTTGAGGTTGTATGAGTGATGATGAGCGGTCGTCGGCGTATTTTGACGACTCGCGCCGCCTGACCGGACCAAACTTTTTTTTCCGGGCAACCGGCGCGGTGCTTGAGGCGACGGGCGCCGCCGCGACGAACCAGATGGCCCATTTGCGCTGGCAACAACTCGCCGCGCAGTTGTGCACCAATCTTGATTGGCCGGATACGCGGCTGACGGCCAGAGCACACCGAACCGGCGCCACCCTGGCACTAACCGCACCGTTGGATCAGTTGTACACCGCAACGGAAGTCAATGAATGGGCGTGGGAGACTGCCACCGCCGAGGTGCATCCCGAACTTGCGGTGTCGAATGCATTTGACGGTTCGACCAACGACATCGGTGATATGCATGCGGCCGTCATGCGGCTGCGGGCAAAATCTGCCGCTGAGCACAATGTTCGTTTAATCGCACTCGTGACGGCGGCGCAGACGCATGGATCATCGGTGCGGATCGACGACGAGATGGTATCGATCGGCAGCGGGGCGGGCGGTCGGTCATTTGTGATCAATGCCTTGCCCGAGGTGACGGCGATCGATTGGTCATCAATCGATGAGATCCCGGTTGCGTTGGTGACGGGTTCAAATGGCAAAACCACCACCGTTCGATTGATTGCCGCAATGGCGTCGGCTGGTGGCCTGCCCGCCGGTTTCTCGTGTACTGACGGCGTCTTTATTGCTGGTGATCAAGTTGCGTCCGGCGATTATTCAGGTCCGGGCGGCGCGCGTGCCGTGCTGCGTGATCCGCGGGTACGATGTGCCGTCCTTGAAACCGCGCGTGGCGGATTGTTGCGGCGTGGCCTTGCGGTGACACACGCAAACGTCGCCGTCGTGACCAATATCAGCGCGGATCATTTTGGTGAATACGGTATTGATGATCTCGACGATCTGGCGGACGCGAAACTCATTGTCGCAAGGGCGTTGGATGATGACGTTACTGGCAAGTCCGATCTGGTGATCAATGCAGACGATCCAGTATTGGTGCGGCGTTCGAAGCATTTATGGCCGAAAGTGGCCGTCTTTGCTGGTTCTTTTCAACACGCCATGTTGCAAGAAAAACGTGCGGCGGGTGG
>JANPDI010000253.1:0-6866 GCA_031431435.1 Burkholderiales bacterium | reverse complement strand
CAAGAGCTACCTCGACACTATGCAGGCACTCGAAGACCTTGGTATCGACGCCCGCCACGCCGCCGAAATCGGTTTGCGGGTGATGAAGGTCGGCATGCCGTGGCCGTTGGAGCCGACTGCCGTGCGCGAATTTTCCAGCGGACTCGACGAAATCCTGGTGGTCGAAGAAAAGCGCCAGTTGATCGAATACCAACTCAAGGAACAACTCTATAACTGGCGCGACGACGTGCGTCCGCGTGTGATCGGCAAATACGATGAACATGGCGAGTGGGAAGTATCGCGGCCGGAATGGCTGTTACCCGCTTCGGGTGAACTGACGCCGGCGATGATTGCACGGGTGATCGCCAAACGTATCGGCAAGTTTTACACGTCGAGGATTGTTGAAGCGCGGTTGAAGTTTATTGAAGACAAAGAAGCCGCATTGGCGCGCCCGCGTGCCAAGGTGGCACGTATCCCGTATTTTTGTTCGGGATGCCCGCACAATACCTCCACACGTGTGCCGGAAGGTTCCAAAGCGCTGGCGGGGATCGGTTGCCACTACATGGCGACGTGGATACGACCTGAAGCCACCATGACCTTCACACAAATGGGCGGCGAAGGCGTGCCATGGGCCGGTATCGCACCGTTCACCGAGACCAAACACGTGTTTGCCAACCTTGGCGACGGTACCTATTTTCATTCCGGCTTGTTGGCGATCCGTGCCGCGGTCGGTGCCAATATCAACATTACCTACAAGATTTTGTTTAACGACGCGGTGGCGATGACCGGTGGGCAACCGGTTGACGGCCCGTTGAGCGTGCCGCAAATCACGCAACAGGTTCACGCCGAGGCGGTCGGCAAGATTGTGGTGGTGACCGATGAGCCGGACAAGTATCCGGTCGGTGTCAATTTTGCGCCGGGTGTGACGGTGCACCATCGTGATGAGCTCGATGCGATTCAACGTGAATTGCGCGAACTGCCCGGTGTGACCATCATTGTTTATGACCAAACCTGTGCCGCCGAAAAACGCCGTCGTCGCAAGCGCGGTACCTTTCCCGATCCGCAAAAACGTGTGGTTATCAACGATCTGGTGTGTGAAGGCTGTGGTGATTGCGGCAAAAAATCAAACTGTCTTTCGATCATGCCGGTCGAAACTGAATTTGGCCGCAAGCGCGGCATCGATCAATCATCGTGCAACAAGGATTTTTCGTGTGTGAAGGGCTTTTGTCCGTCGTTTGTGACGGTCGAGGGCGGCAGCCTGCGCAAGAAAAAAGCGATTGTGCAGGAAGTGTTTGCCGCATTGCCTGACCCAGTGTTGCCGTCGCTTGATACGCCGTGGGGCATCCTGGTGACCGGTGTCGGCGGTACCGGCGTGGTCACCATCGGTGCGTTATTGGGCATGGCGGCGCACCTTGAACACAAAGGCGTGGCGGTGCTGGATATGACCGGTCTGGCACAGAAGGGCGGCAGCGTCTATACCCACGTGCGGATCGCCAGACAGCCGGAAGACATTCACGCGGTTCGAATCGCCGCGGGTGAGGCCAATGCCTTGCTCGGCTGCGACATGATTGTTTCGACTTCTGACGAAGCCATTGCCAAGATGCAAAAGTCACTCACGCGTGGTGTCGTCAATTCGGATGTCTCGACGACCGGTGACTTCACCAAGAATGCCGATTTGCAGATTCCAGTGAATGATCTCGAGGCAACGCTGCAAGAAACGATGGCCGAGGTCGAGTTTGTCAATGCGTCAGACCTGACCACCGCGCTGATGGGCGATGCCATTTTCACCAACCCGTTTGTGATGGGTTATGGTTATCAAAAGGGTCTGATTCCACTGGCAGGCGCATCGATTTTGCGCGCCATTGAATTAAATGGCACCGCGGTCGAGAAAAACAAACAGGCGTTTGATTGGGGACGTCGCGCAGCGGTTGATTTGGCCGCCGTCACGAAAGCCGCCTTTCCGGTGCCGCCAAAAAGCGGACACTACAAATTGTCGGAATCAATCGACGAAATGATCACCCGCCGCAGAGAATTTTTGACCGGTTATCAAAACAGTGCGTACGGTGATCGTTACGCGGCATTGGTCAAGCGTGTGGTGGCCTTTGAGTCGGAAAAATTCCCCGGCAAAAAAGCACTTGCCGCTGCTGTCGCGCGTTACTACTTCAAGCTGCTGGCGTACAAAGACGAATACGAGGTGGCACGCCTTTATGCCGACATGGGGTTTAAACAAAAGGTTGCCGATCAGTTTGAAGGTGATTACAAGTTAACCTTCCATCTCGCCCCGCCAGTCATGTCGGACGTCGATGCGGCAACCGGTGAGCCACGCAAGAAAGTATTCGGACCATGGATGATGCCGGCCTTTGCGATGTTGGCAAAGTTCAAGGGTTTGCGAGGTACCGCACTCGATATTTTTGGTTATTCCGACGAGCGCAAAATGGAACGCCAGCTCATCGTTGACTACGAAAAACTGATTGACGATTTATTGGCGAACACCAACGCGGCCAATTACGACATCGCGGTTGATCTGGCGTCGATTCCGGAACACATCCGTGGCTTTGGTCACGTCAAACACGCGCATGTTGTTGATGCGAGGATGCGCTGGGACGAGCGGCTGGCCAAGTTTCGCAATCCGGCAACCGGCAACAAGGAAATTCGGATTCGCGAAGCGGCTTAGGCAATTGTTACATCGTGTCCGGTCGATGATATTGGCTGGACACGGCGCGTGTTGCCGCGCGATGTTGACGGCGCTGGACGCCGGGTTAATCCAAAGGGATCAAACTGGAAGAGGTGCCTGCCATGAAAAAACAGCTCATCAATATTACGCCGATGCAATCCGCAAAAGTATTGGCGGTGATGTATCTCGTTTTGTCGTTGCCGTTTGTGATGTTGGTCATGGTGCCAATGGCATTCTCACCGGAACCCGGGCCGCCGGCGATTCTGTTCGTCGTCATGCCGTTGTTGTATGGCGCGTTCGGCTTCCTGTTCACCTGGTTCGCCGCATGGGTTTACAACCATGTCGCCGCGAAGCTGGGCGGCATTGAAGTCACGTTCATGGATGTTTAGACGCGACATCTGGCAGGCGACACACCCTGCGCCGCCCCGAAACGCCCGGTCAAACGTGCGGCCGCTCCAGAAACTGTGAGGGCGTCTCATGTTTTTCCATGCCGATGATGTTGTCGAGCAGCGGGTCGTTGTTGTGGTTGACCCGATTCCAGTACATGATGGCGATCATCAATACGGCAACGATGGAGCCAAAAATGACGATGATGGTGTTGATGTGCCAACCAAACGACAACATCACCGAGTAGGCGGCGACCATCAGCAGGATATTGAGTTGCTCGTTAAAGTTTTGCACGGCGATCGAGTGTCCCGCAGATAACAAAATATGGCCGCGATGTTGTAATAGTGCATTCATCGGCACCACAAAAAAGCCGCCCAACCCGCCGACAAAAATCAGTACCGAGTAAACCGCGGGCTTTGAAAACGTGAACGGCATGACCATCACCGCAAACCCCATCGCCACACCATATGGCAACACCGTCAACGCATTCTTAAGCGTCATATACCGTCCGGCAATGACCGCACCAACAACCGTGCCCAACGCGGCCACACCCATCAGAATCGACGCCTGATCGAGCCGCAGACCGAGTTGCTGCCGACCCCATTCCAGTACGATCAGTTGCAGTGTTGCACCCGCACCCCAGAAGAGTGTGGTGACCGCGAGCGATATTTGGCCGAGTTTGTCGCGCCAGAGTGTGTTCACACAATGCCAGAAGTCGGTGATCAGTTTGACCGGATTGCGTCCCTGCGGCGCGTAGCGTGCACCGGTATCCGGAATATTCAGATTAAAGACGGCCGCAATGGCGTAGAAAATGGCGATGACCAGGATCGCCGCCTCGGGTGCACTGTTGACGCCGGTATCGATCATTGGGAAATCGAGAGTCAGTAATGCGGCGGACACATTGGGGCTGATCAGGGTGCCACCGAGCACGGTGCCCAAAATAATCGACACCACCGTCAGGCCTTCAATCCAGCCGTTACCCTTGACCAATTGTGCCGGCGGCAACAGCTCGGTGAGAATGCCGTATTTGGCGGGCGAATACATCGCCGCACCAATGCCAACAATCATGTAGCCGTAAAACACCACCCAGAATTCGCCATTACCAGCGAAGTTGATAAAGTCAAAAAAGAAGATGATAAAACAACCGACAATCTTGATCAGGTTGGTGATGAACATGACCCGGCCTTTTGGCATCGAATCGGCAAATGCGCCAACGAATGCAGCCAGCACCACATACGAAACCGCAAAGCCCCACTTGACCATCGGCGTCATCCACGCCGGCCCTTCGAGCTGTTGAATCAATGCAATCGAGGCAATGAACAGGGCGTTGTCCGCCAGCGAGCTGAAAAACTGCGCCGCCATGATGGTGTAAAAACCTTTTTTCATGCGGTGCTGTCCGGATTTTTTGTGGTTTGAGCGCGTGGGTTCAAAATATTTTTCTGTTCTTTGGATCGACAAGCGGCCGGATCCGAATTGGGGAATCGGTCCGTACAAATTTGATGTTACCTGAGCTTTACGTCAATTGCGGCATGCGCACGGTTGTTGCAGTGCGGAAAAAACAGTTTTGTTATTGGTAGGTGCCACTAAATTGTTTGATCAAATCGATCGACGATTTTTTGGCACCCAGCTCGCCGCGCGTTGCGGTGTTGCTTTCGACGGGTATGCCCTCGGGTCCGTAGTTGGCACCACACAAGCCGATGAAGCAAAGCCCCATTACAGTGATATCTTTTGGTGTCAACGTCCGTTCGCGTGCGAGCTTGTCGCGGAAGGCGAGCATCGGCGGGCGCTTTTGCAGGGTGACGTCCTCCGGGTCACGATCACCGAGCACCCTGATTTCTTCAACATACCGGGCCGCCGCGCGGTCCTCGTCTTGTTTGGCCTCGAGTGAAAACCGTTTTGGCTTGGGCGCGTTGATGATTTCTTTGGGTACATTTTTGATGGCGCTGGCACCGGGTGATGCCAGGTCGGCTGCTGTCAACGGCCGGGCCACCACGGACATGGGCAGCGCAGCGGCCGCCAGGATAGACGCCATTTGCATGGTTATCGTGGCGGCCCTGCGGTGAAACAACGGGATCAAAGCACCTCAGCCGCGTGATCGGCCAGACGTGAACGTTCACCGCGTTGCAGGGTGATATGGCTCGAATGTGACCACCCCTTGAAACGATCAACCACATAGGTCAGACCCGACGAACCTTCGGTAAGGTAGGGCGTGTCAATCTGCGCGATATTGCCCAGACACACCACCTTGGTGCCGGGACCGGCGCGGGTGATAAGCGTCTTCATTTGTTTCGGCGTGAGGTTTTGTGCCTCGTCGATGATGAGAAATTTATTCAGGAACGTTCGGCCGCGCATGAAATTGAGCGATTTGACCTTGATGCGGCTGCGGATCAAATCGCGCGTGGCGGCGCGGCCCCAGTCGCCGGATTCCTCATCAGATGAATTCAACACGTCGAGGTTATCTTCGAGCGCGCCCATCCACGGATTCATTTTTTCTTCTTCGGTGCCGGGCAAAAAGCCGATATCTTCACCGACCGGCACGGTGACGCGGGTGATGATGATTTCCGAATAGGTTTTGTATTCGAGCGTTTGCATCAAACTCGCCGCCAGCGTCATCAGGGTTTTTCCGGTGCCGGCCTGCCCGAGCAGCGTGACAAAATCAATCTCGGGGTCCATCAGTGCATTCAACGCGAAATTTTGTTCACGATTGCGCGCCACGATGCCCCAGACATTATTTTTCTGGTGGGTGTAATCCTTGAGTGTTCGGAGCACCGAGGTTTTGCCCTCAACCGCATGCACCATGGCGTAAAACGGTTTGTCGATATCCTGATAGACAAACTCATTAAGAATCATCGCGCTGACCATCGGCCCTTTGATCCGATAGAGCGTGCGGCCGTGTTCCTGCCACGATTCGATATCCTTGCCGTGTTTATCCCAAAAATCTTTCGGCAGCTCGCGCATGCCGGTGTAGAGCAGATCGGTATCTTCCAGCACCTTGTCGTTGAAATAATCCTCAGCCGCCACCCCGATGGCACGCGCCTTGATGCGCATGTTGATGTCTTTGGACACCAGCACAACGCTGCGTTTGGGGTTGTGATGCTGCAAGTCGAGTGCGACCGCAATAATCTGGTTGTCTGCCTTGCCGCTATCCGGCAGCGCGGACGGAAACTCGAGTGTGACCGGGCGTGTTTGCAGCATCAAACGGCCGGAGGCCTCGCCGTTGCGGTGGCTCGACAGACTGATGCCAAGTTCGATGTCACCTTCCTGGCCCGAAACAATATCGTCGAGAAAGCGTGTTGCCTGGCGGGCGTTGCGTGCAACCTCCGTCATGCCCTTTTTGTTGTTGTCGAGTTCTTCGAGCGTGATCATCGGCAGGTACACGTCGTGTTCTTCAAAACGAAACAGCGATGTCGGATCATGCATCAATACGTTTGTATCCAGCACAAACAATTTATTGGCGATGCGTGATGCCGTTGGGACGCGTTTTGCGTTGCCGGGTTTTGGAGCCAAAGTGGTTGCCTCTCTCAGGTTTGGTCAGAACGTGGGAAATACGTCAAAAAATACAACGGTAAATACAGCGGTGTGGCAACTTCAAAAGTGAAACGCCCCCTTGTGCGGGCTGCACAAGAGGGCGTCAGTGAGGCTGGAATAAATGTAGGTTCAATTCAGGCGGGCTTGAATGCGTGTTTTGTGATTGGCAGACTATCACAGAATTTGCGCGGTTTTGCCGGTGGGGTGATTTGACGCGGTCAGACCGACACGCCGTTTGCGGTTTTGACCGCCGCAAGCACCTAGGCCGCGTGACCGTCGACTTTCACGCCGCGCCATT
>JANPDI010000252.1:0-14321 GCA_031431435.1 Burkholderiales bacterium | reverse complement strand
GCGCCACGCGTTGCGCGACAGTTCCCTTGCCAGAGGCGGTTGGGCCGTCAATGGCAATGACTGGAATATTGCCTGCGGGCGGGGTCTCCATCATGAAACGATCTTCTGGAATTCGGCAAAATAGGATGGAAATGTCTTTGCCACGCATTTTGGCTCATCAATGATGACCGGCACCCCGGCCAACGACGCCAGCGAAAAGCACATCGCCATACGATGATCGTCATAAGTGCCAATCACCACGTTGGGCGTGATGGCGATCGGCGGCGTAATCCTGATAAAGTCCGCGCCCTCGTCAACAACCGCACCCAATTTGCGCAGTTCGGTTGCCATGGCTGCAATCCGGTCGGTTTCCTTTACCCGCCAACTGGCAATATTGCGAATCGTCGTCACACCGTCGGCAAACAGTGCCACCATGCCAATGGTCATGGCGGCATCCGGAATATGGTTGAAATCAGCATCAATGGCGCGCAAATTCTTGCCCGCGGGGCGGCCGACTTCGATCCAATCCTCACCCATCACGACATCCGCGCCCATTGCGGCAAGCGCTTCGACAAATTTCACATCGCCCTGAATGCTGGCGCTACCGACCCCCGTCACACGTACCGGTCCGCCGCCAATTGCCCCGGCCGCCAAAAAATAAGAAGCACTTGAAGCGTCACCTTCGACGTGAATTTTTCCCGGCGAGCGGTAGCTTGCCCCGGCCTCGACCGTAAAGGCCTGCCAACCATCACGTTTTACCGACACGCCAAATTGGGCCATCAGGTTCAAGGTGATATCCACATAAGGCTTGGAAATAAGCTCCCCCGTCACCTCGACCGTGATACCGCGCCGCAGCAACGGCAGTGCCATCAACAGCGCTGACAGAAACTGGCTCGAGACATCGCCCCGGACTTGCACGCGCCCAACGCCATTTAACGCAAGCGGATGGATTTTTAATGGCGGGAAACCCTTGTTTCGCAAATACGAAATGTTTGCCCCGAGCGCGGTCAAGGCGTCGCCCAGATCGCCGATTGGACGTTCGTGCATGCGGGCGACGCCGTCCAGAGTGTAGTGCCCGTTTTGCAGCGCCAACGCTGCGGTGAGCGGCCTGAACGCGGTACCGGCATTACCCAGAAAAATCGACGCTTCGCCGACCGGAAAGACGCCGCCGCATCCGTGAACGATAAAACAGTTGTTTGCAATTGGATCGATCTTCACCCCTAACGCAATCAATGCGGCGAGCATGACATCCGTATCGTCTGACTGAAGCAAATTGTGAACGGTGGTGCCGTCCGATGTGCCCGACGGGGCCTCGCACATTGCGGCCAACAATAACGTTCTGTTGGAAATGGATTTAGAGCCCGGTAACGCCATCACGCCGGACGCGCGATGGGCGCCGGGCAATAACAACTGCACCGGAAAGTTAGGCGTGCTGCTCATGCCGAATTGTCGTGGAACTGTTCGAAGCGGCCCGAACCCCAGCGTTCACGGGCATCCTGCGCGCGTGCCATCAACGCAAACAGTTCTGTTTCATTCGAAGCCGCAAGCAGGTTACGCAAATGGGTCGCATTAGCCAAATAGGCGTCGAGTTCCAACAAAAGTGCCGCACGATTGTTGAGTGCAATGTCGCGCCACATTTCCGGACTGGAACCGGCAATACGGGTGAAATCCCTAAAACCAGACGCGGCGTTTTCAAATAGTGTGCGGGCATTGGGGCGGGACGCCAATTCATCGACCAATACATATGCCAGCATATGCGGCAGATGACTAACGGCGGCAAATACGGCATCGTGGGTCTCGGCTGACATTTCAACCACGTTTGCGCCGAGCTCGCGCCAGATGTCGGCAACAGTCTGAACGATCCCATTTGAGTTTTCAGCCAAACGTGTGATGACCAGATTCTTGCCGGTGAACAGGGTCGCCTCGGACGCCAACGGCCCATGGCGCTCGCGACCGGCAATTGGATGGCACGGTACAAAACGAGCAATTCGATCGCCCAGCGTGGCTCGTGCTGAGCTGATCACGTCCTGCTTGGTACTGCCGACATCGATCAATATTGTTTGTTCGTCCAGCAAAGGCAGCAAGCTGGCAAAGGTGGCGGCCATTTGTCTGACAGGAATCGCAAGCAGCACCAGATCAGCCTCGGCAACATCCGACAACGTTCCGGTACGGTCGATTGCGCCACATCCAATCGCCTGCGCAATCGACGTGGCATTGGTGTCAATACCTGCCACACACACCCCCGTATGGACCCTTTTTAATGCCAAAGCAAACGAGGTGCCGATCAAGCCAACACCAATAATCACAACCCGGTTCAACATATTAATTTTGGAAATCAGGCGTTAGTGGCGGATACGTGCGGCGACGTCGCCGGGACGTGCGGATGAATTGGATGTTTAACCATGATGATTGGATTGGGCGCGCGCAACATCAAGTGCAAGCAGGAACCGCTCGTTTTGAGGCGCGGTGCCAATCGAGACCCGCAAATAATCGGGCAATCCATAGCCGGCGACCGGCCGAACAATCACGCCCTGCGACAGCAGCGCACGGTAGACGTCCGCGGCAGCGGCAATCTTGAAGGTGATGAAGTTGCCGAATGATGGAATCACGCTCAGCCCGCGAGCCGTGAGTTCGCGTGTCAGCAGCGACAGGCCCTCGGCATTCACACGGCGGCTTTCAGCGATAAACGCATCGTCGGCCAACGCAGCAACCGCCGCAACCATGGCCAGATGATTGACGTTAAACGGCTGACGGACGCGATTCATCAAATCAATCAATACCGGTGCCGCCAGCCCGAAACCAATCCGCAATCCGGCAAGCCCATACGCCTTCGACAACGTGTGGGAAATGATCAAATTGGGGAACTCACCAAGCCATGGCACGCTGTCATAGGCCTCTGCGGGTTGCAGATACTCGCCATACGCCTCGTCTAGCACCACCAAAACATTTTTTGGCACCGCTTGGAGGAAGGCATGCAATGACGCTGCATCAACAAAGGTACCCGTTGGATTATTCGGGTTTGCCAAAAACACCATCTTTGTGTCGGCCCGAATTGCGCCGCACATGGCGTCAAGGTCATTGCCAAAATTACGCGCGCGCACTTCGATGCCGGTTGCGCCGACGGCCTGTGTCGCAAGCGGGTAAACCGCAAACGCGTGCTGCGAATACACCGCCGAGTCCCCCTCGTGCATGAAGGTGCGCGCAGCGAGTTCAAGAATGTCGTTGGAGCCGTTGCCGAGAATGATCTGCGCCGGGTCGACGCCAAATTTACCGGCGATGGCCGCCTTGAGCGCAAAGCCGCCGCCGTCGGGATACAACGCCAGATCATTCAGCGCGGCTTGAATCGCGGCGACCGCCTTCCGGCTGGGACCAAGCGGATTTTCATTCGATGCCAGCTTCAGAATGTCAGCCTCGTTGAGGCCGAGTTCGCGCGCGACGTCGGAAATCGGTTTGCCGGGTTGGTAGGCGGCAATACTGCGGATATAACCTGGGGCAAGTTCGGATAAATTCATATAAAGGAGGTTGACCACGTGAAAGGCATCCGGCGGGAAATTCAGAACTGCGCGCAAAGCGACGTAACAAATGGCGGATGACTCGGGTGCGGATCAACCGACGCGCGGCAAACAACCGTTAGATCACCGCCGTCGGATACGAACCCAAAACTTTGACATAACCGGCGATCTTACGCAGTTCAAGCAGCGCCTCCGCGACATTGGCGTCGTCCGCGTGGCCATCGATATCGACAAAAAACAAGTATTCCCAAATCGCAACCTTTGACGGCCGCGACTCAAATTTCGACATTGACACGCCACGGTTTGCAAATGGCGTGAGCATTTCATAGACAGCGCCGGAACGGTTTGGCGCGGATAGTACAAGTGACGTTTTGTCCTTGCCGGTGGCCTTCGGCTCGTAGTTGCCCATGACCAGAAATCGGGTGGTGTTATTGGGCTCGTCCTCGATGTTTGATGCCAGCAGGGTCAATCCATAGTGGGTGGCAGCCATCTCGCCGGCAACCGCGGCGGTGAACGGTTCGAGCGACGCGCGCCGCGCCGCCTCTGCGTTGGAGGCGACTGAAATACGCTCGGCATTGGGCAGGTTGATATTCAGCCATTCATGGCACTGTGCCAGTGATTGCCCGTGCGAAAACACTTTTTGAATATTGCCCAGCGGGGTTACGTCGGTTGCCATCAGATGATGATGGATCCGCACCAGCACTTCGCCGCAGGTTTTTAGCGGCGTCTGCGGCATCAAATCAAGTGAACGGCCGACTGCACCCTCGGTGGAGTTTTCAACCGGGACAATACCAAAATCGCAGGCGTTGGATTCAACGTTTCGATAGACCTCATCGATCGAGGTCTGCGGTTTGAGTTCGGCACCCTCACCAAAGTGTTTTTTTGCGGCAAGTTCGCTGAAGGTGCCCTGCGGCCCAAGATAAGCGACGGTGATCGGGCGTTCGAGCGCCAGACACGCCGACATGATTTCGCGAAACAACCGTGCAACCACCTCATCGGGAAGCGGGCCGGTATTCATTTCTTTGATTCGGCGCAATACGTCAGCCTCGCGTTCGGGGCGATAGGCCTGGCCGGCCTTGAGCGAACCGACTTTGCGCGCCAATACCGCCCGCGCATTTAGTTGCGTCAGAATTTCGCCGTCAAGTGTGTCGATCGCGGCTCGAAGTCCGGAGAGGTCGTTGGGATGTTGCGTCATGTTGTCATTTTAGCCTGATGGTCGCATGCCGCTGGTACCTGCACGACCGCGTCAGGTGTGGTCAGCTTGAAACTGAATCATATAACGTGTCAGCGCTTCGACAGCGGCGAGGGATACGGCATTATAAATCGATGCCCGCAGTCCGCCGATGGCCTTGTGTCCTTTGAGACCCGACAGACCGGCTGCACCGGCGCCATCGAGGAACGCCTGATTCAAGTTGTCGTCACGCAAAAAAAACGGCACATTCATACGCGAACGATCAGCGACTTCGACATGATTGAAATAAAAACCATGCGATTGATCGATCGTGCCGTAAAGCAATGAGGCTTTTTCCAGATTGCGCTTTTCAATGGCCGCCAGTCCGCCCTGCTTTATCAGCCATTTGAAGGTGAGTCCGGCAAGATAAACGGCAAAGGTTGGTGGCGTATTCAACATCCAGTCGCTTGCCGCCTGCTGTGTGTAATCAAACACGGACGGGGTCAACGGGTGCGGATGACCAAGCAAATCCTCGCGCACGATGACCAGCGTTAATCCTGATGGACCAATATTTTTTTGTGCGCCGGCGTAGATGCAGCCAAAACGGCGCACATCAACCGGACGCGACAAGATGTGCGACGACATATCGGCAACCAGCGGCACACCATCGGTTGTGTCCGGTGTCCAAAAGTATTCGACGCCGTGGATGGTCTCATTAGTGCAAATATGCCGAAACCCCGCGTCCGGGTTGGGTTTCCAGACATCCTGCGCAGGTACATAGGTGAAATTGCGGTCTTCGGCAGAGGCGATCACATCAACATTACAATATTTTCCCGCCTCTTTGATTGACTGCACGGACCAATGGCCCGTGTTGACATAATCCGCGCGGCTACAGCCGCGCAACAGATTCATCGGCACGATGGAAAATTCGCCTTTGCCGCCACCCTGCAAGAACAGCACCTTATAGTTGGCCGGGATGTCCATCAACGCGCGCAAATCACGGTCTACTTCAGCCGCCAGTTCCATAAAAACCTTGCCGCGATGGCTCATTTCCATCACCGACATGCCGGTACCCTTGTAGTCCAACAACTCTGCTTGCGCCAACTCAAGTACTTCAGTTGGCAGCGCCGCCGGACCGGCTGAGAAGTTAAAGGCGCGCGTCATTATTTTGCAGGGATGTCACGCTTTTTGGTTTCACCCTTTGCGACCGCCTTTTTTGCGGTGTTGGCAATGATTTCATTCATTTTAGGTGCGATCAGCGCCATTAACTCCGGCATGGTCTCTTGCATCAGTTGCGGCGCGGTGGTCAGCATTTTCTTGCCGGCATCACTTTTATAGAAGGTCGTGATGTGCTTGATCTCAGCAATCGAAAACTGTTTGTTATAGGCGCGCGCCATGATGTCTTCCATACCCCTGACAATATCAGGGTCGTTGTAGAGTGCGCCCACCTCTTGCATCGCGGTCGCCATTGACGCCTTTGCCTCGTCACGGATTTTTGCCTGCTCCTCAGGTGCAAGCGTCATTGAAAGCTGCGTCGTTATTTGCGCAATCGCCTGTGGCACCGCCTGGGTCATCCCGCTACCCATTTGCGACATCATTTGCTTAAAGTTGATCGCCACAAGCATTTCGGCGATCGCCGCCTTCTTTTCAACACTGGCCGTGGCAGGGGTAGCCAGTGCACCGCTTTGCGCATGGGCATTGAGCCCAAAAACGCACATCGCGACCATCAAATGTCTCAGCATTTTTATTGCTCCGTCTCTTCCTCATCAGACTCCGCCACTTTTTGCAGGCCGGACAATTTGGTGCCTTCATCCAGACTGATCAACGTGACGCCTTGTGTAGAACGACCCATTTCGCGAATCTGGGTGACCTTGGTACGGATCAGCACACCGGCCGTGGTAATCATCATGATTTCGTCCTCCGGTCTGACCAACACCGCGGCCACAACCTTGCCATTACGGGCGGAAGTTTGTATCGCAATCATGCCCTGTGTTCCGCGGCCGTGTCGTGTGTACTCGGTGATGGCGGTGCGTTTGCCGTAACCAAATTCGGTCGCCGTCAATACGGAGTCTTCTTCGTTCTGCGCGACCAGCATTGAAATCACCTTGCCACCTTTTGCCAGATTCATGCCTCTGACGCCGCGTGTGTCACGGCCCATCGAACGCACATCCGACTCCTCAAAGCGGACCGCCTTGCCCTCGTTTGAAAACAACATGACGTCATATTTGCCGTCGGTTATTGCCACACCAATCAGCGAATCGCCTTCATCCAGTGCGATGGCAATAATGCCGGCCTTGCGTGGATTGCCAAAATCAGAAAGTGCGGTTTTCTTGACGGTTCCCTCGGAGGTTGCAAAAAACACGTAACGATCATCGCGGAACTCCTGAACCGGCAACACAGTCGAAATTTTCTCGTCCGCCTGCAACTGCAACAGATTCACAATCGGCTTGCCGCGTGAACCACGCGAGCCTTGCGGAATCTCGTATACCTTGAGCCAATGCACGCGCCCTTTGTTCGAGAAGCACAGAACGTAATCGTGGGTCTTGGCGATAAACAGGTTTTCGATGAAGTCGTCTTCTTTGGTCGCCGTCGCCTGCTTGCCGCGCCCGCCACGCTTTTGCGCACGGTAGTCGGCAACCGGTTGATACTTGATATACCCGGCGTGTGACATTGTCACCACCACGTCTTCATTGGCGATCAGATCCTCGATCGACATTTCCTGGCCGTTGGCAACGATTTCCGAGCGGCGTTTGTCGCCAAACTGACTTTTGATTTCCTTCAATTCGGCGGCAATGATTTCCGTGACACGCTCCGGTTTCGACAAGATATCCAGCAGATCGGCGATGCGATCCATGACCTCTTTGTATTCGGCAACAATCTTGTCCTGCTCAAGGCCGGTCAGACGCTGCAATTGCATTTCGAGAATACGCTGGGACTGGGTGTCGGACAGACGATAACCACCCGTCGCAAGACCAAATTCCTTGGGCAAGCCTTCTGGGCGGAATGCTTCAGCCTGATCGCCGGCCGCGCGTGCCAACATTTCCTCAACCAGCTTGGAACGCCAGATCTTGTTCATCAACTTGATCTTGGCTTCAGCCGGTGTCTGAGCAGACTTGATCAATTCAACAATTTCGTCGACGTTCGACAGTGCAACCGCCAGGCCTTCGAGCACATGGCCACGATCACGCGCCTTGCGAAGTTCAAATACCGTCCGGCGCGTCACAACTTCGCGACGATGCCGCAGGAATGCGTCCAGGAACTGGCGCAAATTCAGCAATCGTGGCTGGTTGTCGACCAACGCCACCATGTTCATGCCGAACGATTCCTGCATTTGCGTCATCTTGTAGAGATTGTTCAAAACAATCTCGGGCACTTCGCCGCGCTTCAGTTCGATGACGGCACGCATACCGGATTTGTCGGATTCGTCACGCAGATCCGAGACACCTTCGAGCTTTTTATCGCGCACCAGTTCGCCGATGCGGATCAGCAAATTCGCCTTGTTTACCTGATACGGCAATTCGTCGATGATGATTGACTGACGACCGCCCTTGTCCAGATCCTCAAAATGCACCCGCGCGCGCATGATGCAGCGGCCGCGCCCGGTACGATACCCGTCGCGCACACCATCGATGCCATAAATGATGCCGGCGGTCGGGAAATCCGGCGCCTTGACGATGTCGATCAGGTCTTCCAATTCAACGGCAGGGTTATCGAGCACCCTGAGGCAGGCATCAATCACGTCCGACAGATTGTGTGGCGGGATGTTGGTGGCCATGCCGACCGCAATGCCGGTCGATCCGTTGACCAGCAGATTTGGAAAGCGCGCCGGCAACACCAGCGGTTCCTGCTCCTTGCCGTCATAGTTCGGCCCAAAATCGACCGTATCGGAATCAATATCCGCCATTAATTCGGACGATATTTTTTGCATTCGGCACTCGGTGTAGCGCATCGCCGCGGCATTGTCACCGTCTACCGAGCCAAAATTGCCCTGACCGTCGATCAATGGATAACGCAACGAAAAATTCTGCGCCATGCGGACCAGCGTGTCGTAAATCGCGTTGTCACCGTGCGGGTGGTATTTACCCATCACTTCGCCGACAATACGTGCGCATTTTACAAATGAACGGTTGTGTACGTTGTTTGTTTCCTGCATTGCGAACAAAACGCGCCGGTGCACCGGCTTCAACCCGTCACGGGCATCCGGCAACGCGCGACTGACAATCACGCTCATCGCGTAATCGAGAAAGCTCTTGCGCATCTCCTCTTCCAGACTGATTGGAAGGGTCTCTTTGGCAAACTGGGGAACTTGTGGCTCGGTCACTGGCTAACTCTTTGAAAGACACCGTTTGACGTCGTGTGGTAATCAAAAACGACGCGCTAAACGCTTGATTTATAAGATATTTGGGGAAACTTCAGCCTGACAATTTAGCACAATTTGGCAGCGATTGCCACCGTCGGCGCTAAAACCACTAGGGATATGCACCGCGCGGCTTTGCGTACACAAGCAATTGTGCTTTAAGCCTGTTTAAGATCGCATCGAGCCAAAATTAAAGCAATGTGTTGTTTATACGCAACCGGCGGCACCGGCGTGTTGTATCTTGTTGGGCTTTCGGTTGTGCCGACATGCCCCAATCGTGTATATTTTCGAGGTTATTGCGGCGCGTGCATCAGTGCCGTTCAAGTTTGCAATACCAGTGAATTGTTTCCTGCAACCCTAATGACAATAATTTTTCCATTTTCTCGGGAGTATCAAATGAAGAGTTCCCTGCTTGCCAAGCTCACCGCGTCTGCCGCACTGTTCGGTGCTGCAACCGCTTTTGCCGGCGTAACACCAAACCTCGTTGACGCCGCCGGCAATCCTGTCCGTGATGCGTCTGGCGCCTGTGTGCAAACCTCCGGCATTGATCATCCGGATTGCATGGCGAAAAAAGTGGAACCGCCAAAGCCCGCGCCAGCCAAGCCAGCACCAGCGCCGGCACCAGCGCCGGCACCCGCACCAGTGGCAAAGCCGGCACCACAACCTGTCAAGCAAGCCATCACCATCCAGGCCGAAGCACTGTTTGATTTCGATAAATCGGTGTTGAAACCCGCCGGCAAAAAATCAATCGACGAAGCCATCGCCAAAATGAAGCAGGTCGATGTTGAAATGGTGATTGCAATCGGTCATACCGACTCTGTTGGTACCGACGCGTACAACCAGAAATTGTCCGAGCGCCGCGCCACGACCGTCAAGGAATATATGGTCTCGCAAGGCATTGCCGCAGCAAAGATCACGATCTCCGGCAAGGGCGAAACACAACCTGTTGCAACCAACAAGACCGCCGACGGCCGCGCGAAGAACCGCCGCGTGGACATCGAATTCAAAGGTGTGTCACAGAAGTAATCTGTTCGTTTAACAAAAAAGCCCCGCAATGCGGGGCTTTTTTGTTTGCGCTCTCAAAAATTGACGCTGGCGGTTTCCCCGCCACCCAGACATGACCGAAATACTCTCAGCACGCTGGATCCTGCCGGTTGAACCACTCAATACCGTCCTTGAACATCATTCCGCAGTGGTGAAAGATGGCAAGATCATCGCTATTTTGCCGACGCCGGAAGCGCGGCATCAATTTCCCGGCGCAAGCGAGACCAGATTGGATACCCATGCGTTGATTCCGGGGCTGGTCAATTTGCACACCCATGCGGCAATGACATTAATGCGCGGTTTGGCGGATGACACCCCGTTGATGACATGGTTGAACAATCATATCTGGCCGGTCGAATCCAAGCACTTGTCGGAGAATTACGTGTATGACGGCACCGAGGTCGCCTGCGCCGAGATGATTCGCAGCGGTACAACATGTTTTGCCGACATGTATTTTTTTCAGGACGTCGCGGCGAGCGCGGTCAAGGCGACGGGCATGCGTGCCGCGCTCGGTGGCGCGGTGCTGGAGTTTCCGACGCCCTATGCGGCTGACGCCGACGCGTATATTGCGCGGGCGCTGGCATCACGCGACATGTTTTCGGCAGATCCGAATTTGAAATTGATGTTGACACCACACGCGCCGTATACGGTGTCCGACAAGACCTTTCAGAAATTGGTCACCATTGCCAATGAGATGGATGACCTGACCTTGATGTGTCACATTCATGAGACCGCCGTTGAAACCCGCGACGGCCTGAAGGAGCACGGCGTTCGTCCGATCGAACGGCTAGAGCGGCTTGGCGTGCTCGGTCCCAACCTGATTGCGGTGCACTGTGTACACCTCAGCGCCGACGAAATTGCATTGTTCAACGAACGCGGCGTGCACGTTGCCCACTGTCCGGTATCCAATCTAAAACTCGCCAGCGGAATTGCACCAATTAAGGCGATGGTTGACGCCGGTATCAATGTCGGTATCGGCACCGATGGCTGTGCATCGAATAACCGTCTGGATATGTTTGCCGAAACAAGGCTGGCCACGTTGCTGCAAAAAGGCATCAGCGGCGACGCCGCTGCTTTGCCGGCGCTGAAGGCGCTGGAAATGGCCACACTGAATGGCGCAAAGGCTCTGCAATGGGATGACGTTATCGGTTCGATGTTGCCGGGCAAGGCGGCGGATTTGGTGGCTGTTGATCTGGGCGCACTCGAGACACAACCTTGCTACGACCCGGCATCACATCTTTGGCACGCCGCCGGCCGCGAAAATGTCAGCCATGTCTGGATCAACGGGGAACTGTTGCTGGATAATCGTGTTCTGACAAGGATCGATTTGCCGTCACTGGTCGCAAAAGCGGCAACGTGGGGCGAACGATTCCGGGTTCATTAAACCGGCAAAGTGGTTGAACTGCGGCGTATTCCACGGCAAAACACCCGGAAACGCCCGCCAATAAAGGATTTTTGAACATGCCTGCAGTTGCTGAAAACCCGCAAGTATTGGCTTCATCCGCCGCATCGACCAACGTTGACCCGGCCGAACTGGCAAAGTTCGGCGCACTTGCGGCCCGCTGGTGGGACCCGACCAGTGAATTCAAGCCGTTGCATGCCATTAATCCGTTGCGGCTCAACCATATCAATGACCGCGTCGGTCTGGCCGGCAAACGCGTCATCGACATCGGCTGTGGCGGTGGCATATTGAGCGAATCAATGGCGCTACACGGCGCCGATGTCACCGGCATTGATCTTTCTGAAAAACCGCTCAAAGTCGCCGCGCTGCACAAGTTGGAGACACTTGCGTCGGGCAAGACGCTGACGCTCGACTACCGGTTGATTTCTGCCGAAGACATGGCGGCAGAACAGCCGGCCGGTTTCGATTGTGTTGCCTGCATGGAAATGCTTGAGCATGTGCCGGACCCGGCCTCGACCGTACGTGCCTGCGCCGCCCTCGCAAAGCCCGGCGCCTGGCTATTTTTCTCAACCCTGAATCGCAATCCAAAATCGTTTTTGTTTGCCGTGATTGGTGCCGAATATGTCCTGAACTTGTTGCCCAGGGGCACGCATGAATACAAGCGATTCATCACCCCCGCCGAGTTATCAAATATGGCGCGTGACGCCGGACTGACCGTCACAGAGTTCACCGGCATGACCTACAATCCGTTTACCAAGGTTTATCAACTCAACAGCGACGTTTCGGTGAACTACATCGTTGCGTGTCGCAAACCGTTTTAATCGCCGATTCATCACCCGCCGCCATGCCGCCATTTAACCGCCGCCAATTTTTACTCTCTACGTCAGCGCTGATGCTGGCGAGCACATCGTTTTCTGAGGCGCGCGCGCAGGGGACAACGTCGAAGCTGCTGGTGATGGTGTATCTAAAGGGTGGCAACGACGCCTACAACACGCTTGCACCATTCACTAACCCCCGCTACTACAAGATGCGCCCGACCATTGCGCAAAAACGGGAACAGCTAATCCATTTGAACGACACACACGGCCTGCACAACAGCCTGCAGGCAATGATGCCGATTTGGCGTGACAATCAGTTGGCGATACTGCAGGGCATTGGCCAGGCGGACGTGACCAACCAGCATTACCGCGATGCCGAGACCCTGTTTACCGCGTCGGACGCCGACCAGTTTCTCGACGACGGTTGGGTTACCCGCGCGCTTAAGTCAAACACAAACCAGTTGCGGCCGGCAATCGATGCGTTGGCGTTTGGTGATCTGGATATTCGCGAGTCCGACCCAATGGGGCCGTTTCGCGGCGGCAGCAAAAATGTTGGCGTCATCAACGTGATCTATCCCAACGAGTGGTTGAGCCGGCGGCGCATTGCAGACACCACTTATTTGACCACGACAAAAACCGCCACAACTGCGCAGGAATTTGCGCTGGCAACGCCCCGCACGTTCAAAACTGTCTTTCCGACAGATTCATTTGGCCAGGCGTTACAAGCCACGGTTGAACTTGCCGCCGCCGGAATGGCGCCGCCGGTCGTCCACATTTGTTTGAACGCTGAAGACGGCGATCAGCACAACGCATTTGATACCCACTGGGACCAATTAAAATATCACGGTCCTGCGCTCGAATGCCTCGCCAATGGCCTGGCGGCATTCCGTCGCGGCATGCAGGAAATCAATCAATGGGACAACACCCTGTTGATGACCTATGACGAGTTTGGTCGCAGCCCGAAAGAAAACGAAAAGCAAGGCACCCACCACGGCTGGTCGGGTGTGCATTTTGTTACGGGCGGGCGCGTTAAAGGTGGTCTCATCGGCGAGCCAATGCCGGTTGTTGATGTTTTTCAAATTGATGGCCCGCCTCCTGTCATTGACTACCGTTCGCTATACACAACCGTTATCGAGTCTTGGTGGAATGGCAGCGCCAATGGCGTTTTTGCGAAACGATTTAAGCCAATCGATTTGTTGCGCGCCTGATGAAGCGCCCAACGATATTGCCAATGCCCAAAGCGGTGCTGTTCGATTTTGACGGTACGTTTGCCGATACCGCGCCGGATATGGCGTTTGCGGCAAATTTGCTTCGAACGGCGCGCGGGTTGGACACCCTGCCACTTGCCAGCTACCGACCGCACGTATCACGCGGCGGACGCGGCATGATTGGCGCTGCCTTCAACAAAACACCCGGCGACGCCGAATTCGACACGTTGCGCGACGAGTTCCTCGATGTCTATGAAATGAATCTTTGTTCATACACCGCCTGTTTCGACGGCATGAACGAAACGGTCGACACGCTGGCGAAACAAAACATCGCCTGGGGCATTGTGACCAACAAGGCCAAACGGTTCACTGATCCATTGCTCAGACATCTTGGCCTCGATGTCCGTGCCGGCTGCATTGTCAGTGGTGACACGACCCCGCACACCAAACCACACCCGGCGCCGCTATTACACGCCGCGGCAATGCTCGGTGTGGCCGCCAACGATTGCTGGTATGTCGGCGACGATGAGCGCGATATCATTGCCGCGCACGCCGCCGGCATGCAAAGTGTCATCGCCCTGTACGGCTATTTGGGCGGCACCGACCCCGCCACATGGAACGCCCACGCAGCCGTCAATTCGCCGCTCGAGCTACTTGAATTACTGGGCGCCACCGCAATATCTTCAGCATGAGATAATACCCATTCATATCGAATTCGGGGCCGACCTGGTTTCGACGTGGGCAACAAGCAGAACCGTGCATACCGAGGGGTGGTCACCTCGTAAATACAACCGCAAAACAAATAGTCGCAAACGACGAAAACTACGCAC
>JANPDI010000251.1:0-1751 GCA_031431435.1 Burkholderiales bacterium | reverse complement strand
GGCTTTGGTGATGGATGCCCAGGGAATTGCGGCGTTGCCATTGGCAAAAGTCGCCGCCTCGTCAGTTGGTGCTGACAACACGCCGTTGAATTTGGACAGCGGAATCAATCCGGCATGGGCCGCACGGATCGCCGCTGTGCGCGACGCGGCGATAACACCCTTGCTTGGCACCCAAGTGAAATTGAGTGAAGCAGATTGGCAAGCGGTGCAAGACAAGCTGGCCGTCTACCGCGACTGGGTTGCGGCCAAGCCGGCCGGACTGCCGCCCGAGGCGCAAGCGGTAAAGGACCTCGAGCGACTCGCTCGCTACGTCCGCGATTTGATGCCGCTAGCGAATAACTTTGTTGCCTTTCGTGGCTTCTACACGCGCACCAGCAAAGCCATGTTTCAGATCGGCACCTTGTATCTCGATGGCCGCTCCGCCGAGCTTTGCGTCTCAGTTCACGACGCTGCCAAGCACGCCAGCATGGCATCGTTGTCGCGCGTATTTTTGGCCTACTGCGAATGCGTCCGTGGCGGCGAAAAGCTCCACATTGCAGCGGCCTTCACCGCTGGCGACACCGATCAACTGATGGTTGGTCGCAATGGCGTTTTTTACGATCGTCAAGGTCGCGACTGGGATGCGACCATCACTCGGCTCGCCGAGCATCCGATCAGCTTGCGCCAGGCTTTTTGGTCGCCCTATAAGCGCCTTGCGCGAATGATTTCCGAGCAATTACAAAAAATGGCGGCGGCAAAAGCGGCCGGCGTTGACGCCCAAATGGCAAGCACTGCAATGGGCGCTGGAAATACCGTCGGTGCTCCAGCACCGGCACCAAAGCCGCCACCAACCGCCTTTGACGTGGGCAAGTTCGCGGGTATTTTTGCGGCGATCGGTTTGGCTGTAGGCGCACTGGGTACTGTTGCTGCCGGCATTATTTCCGGATTGCTCAGCTTGAAATGGTGGCAGATTCCGCTAGCCGTTGGCGGGTTGATGATGTTGATTTCCACCCCCGCACTCATCATCGCCTGGTTCAAACTACAGACGCGGAATCTCGGGCCGATCCTCGATGCCAATGGCTGGGCCGTCAATGCCCGTGCGCGCATCAATATTCCGTTTGGGACCTCGCTGACGCAACTGGCAAAACTGCCCGAAGGCGCGCAGCGTTCGTTGAGCGATCCTTACGCGGAAAAGGAACGGCCGTGGACCACTTACTTGGTAGTGATCCTGATCGCCGTCGCGGCTGTCGCCCGGTTCACTCGTTAAGTAAATTATTTGACTGCAAGTCGCCGTTGTCGTTTGATGCGCGGCGCTTGTCACCGCAATCTATTCTGTGAGTACCCGCTCGATACGCCGATCGGGAACGAACCACAATAGCGTTACGCCTATCACCAGTGCTACGGCAAACCACGAGTAGTCAAATAGCGCCAACGGGATCGCTAACAAGTAGGTCACGACTGATGCTTTGCCTTTGATGTCGGCGCCAACCGCACGCGCCAAGACCGCTTCTGTGCCGTGCAGCTTGATGATTTGAGCCTGCAAAAGCGTGTACGCTACAGCGCACATCAATAGGTCAAACGCGTACACGGCCACGGGCAGCGAGGCGAAATGGTTCTCGCCCATCCAACCCGTGGTGAAGGGCATCAGCGAGAGCCAGAACAGCAAATGCATGTTCGCCCACAGGATGCCGCCGCTCACCTTGTGCACCGTGTGCAGCATGTGGTGGTGGTTGTTCCAGTAAATGCCAGTGATGGTAAAGCTCAGCACGTAG
>JANPDI010000250.1:0-7275 GCA_031431435.1 Burkholderiales bacterium | reverse complement strand
GACCCCGCGCATCAACGCCGGCGGCCGCGTGACGCTCGACGTGAACCAGGAAGTCAGTTCGGCCGGCGCAACATCAGGCAACAACCCGCCGATCAACACCCGCAAGGCACAGACCACGGTCAATGTCGGCAGCGGCGAGACCATGGTGTTGGCAGGCTTGATCCAAAATGATCGCGGCTCCGGTACCGCCGGTGTGCCGCTGCTATCAAAGATTCCCATTATTGGTGGTTTGTTTGGTACCCAGACTTTCCGCAACAACCGCACTGAATTGGTGGTGCTGATCACACCGACGGTCATTGCCAACAGCGATGAGGCGCGCGACGTGAACGAAGAATTGCGCAAGAAATTACCGGCGCTGGAACACTTGATCCCGAAACAAGCCGCACCAGGAGCAGCCAAATAACACACCGGCAGCGATCGGTGTCTACCAACGCCAGCCGTGTTTGTTGAAGAATCGTGCCGCCGAGCGGACGAATAACCATACATGTCCACCGCCCTTGCCGGCGGCATTGCCACCGGCATGAATAATTTTGCAGGTCGCGACGCGGTCTATGCCGGCCACGCCGGCAATGCGTTTGCTCAAATCAAAGTCTTCAAAATATAAAAAGAATCGTTCGTCGAACCCGCCGAGCGTTTTCCACACGCTGCCGCGAATGAACATGGCGCAACCGGAGACGATCTCGCAATGGTGTAGCGGCGCATCAAACGCCGTTTCCATTCGGTCGTAGACGGCAAGACGGGGCGCAAACAGCGACTTCAACCAAGCCGGCGCAAAGCCGCGCAACGCCAGCGTCAACACCGATGGCGCGGCTTTGACCAGATACTGCGGTGTGCCATCCGGGAATGTCGCCACCGGCGTCACCATGCCGCAGGCGGGATGCCGGGCAAGGTGCAACAGCGCCCCGGCGATCGCTTCCGGCGCCAGCGCCACATCCGGATTCAGCACCAACACGCACTCGCCGACATCGCCGGCAATATGACGAAACGCCAGATTGTTGGCGGCACCGTAACCAAGATTTTTCGCGGAGTTGACGATCTGGTGGGTCACGATGTCGGCCAGACCCGTCCCTGCCAACGCCTGTCCGACAATGTCTGAATAACCGCCACCCCGGCAGGCATCTGTTTGCGGATCGTTGTCGATCACCACCAAACATGCCGACCGCAACTGCCGGTGGTCAATCGCTTGTTTGATTGACACCACGAGGGCATCAACTGTCTGCCGGAACCAGTCTTGGTCAGATCGAAATACAACAATGGAAACGGTGATGATGTCGACGGGGATTTGTGGCGCAGGCTGCATGGGCGGCAGAATAACATAGCCGGTCATTGCCACGTATCATCGCGGATAATGTTTGAATACAACATCGTATTGTTGCGCAGCGTTGCGTCAGCCGATGCACCATCCGTTGCGCCACCACCAACCGTTTTCGTTCAACCATCATGCGCCTGAGCATCATTATTCCGGTATTCAACGCCGGCGGCTATTTGCAACCGCTGCTCGACAGCCTCGGCACACTCACGCTCCCGGCTATCGAGTTCATTGCCATTGACGACGGCTCGACGGATCAAAGTCTGCAAACACTGACCGCGTTTGCCGCGATTGAACCGCGACTGCGCGTGATCCGCCAGGCCAATGCCGGTGTGGCGGTGACGCGCAACCGGGGGTTGCAAGAGGCGCGCGGTGATTACGTTTGGTTTGTCGATGCCGACGACCTGGTTGTTTCGTCCGTCGTTGATACGATGTTCATGGCCGCGATAGGTGGTGCGGACGCTAATGCAGATGGTGGTGCCGGCGCCGGTGCGGATGTCATCACGTTTAACGGCGAGCGGTTTGGTGATGGCGGCGACCAGACCCGCCCCACCAACATCTATCAGGTTGCCAAGTCCACCGCCGTCGTCACCGGCGAAAACTGGCTGACAACGTTATTGACACAAAAAGAGTTGCGACATTTTGTCTGGTTGCACTGGTGCCGTCGCGACTATTTGCAATCCATCGGGTTGACCTTTTTTCCCGGCATTTCGCATGAGGATGTTGCGTGGGTGACCGAGGTCACGCTGCGGGCAAAACGTCTGAAATACGTTGATGTGGTTGCCTACCGGTATCGGCTCAATGCCGCCTCGGCAACCGGCAGCAATGAAGATGGGCGGCTGATGCGGCGCATCGTCAGCTATTTCACCGTGGTCCGGCAACTGCAGGAGATGAACCGGCGTATCGGCGCAGACGCCACGTTTCGGCCGGAAACACTGGTGTTGCTGCGCGGCGAGGTGGTCGGTCAGGCATTGCAGGTTTTTGAACTAACCAAACAACTGGCAGCCGGCGATAGACGCCGCGAGGTGATTGCGGCATGTCGGGCAAGCCGGTTCGCGCAGGGGCTGTGGCGCGACGCGCTAAACTTCAAGCGAAAGCGTCAAGTTGTCGCCATCTGGCTCAAGCAGCAGTTCGGCTAGATGCCATTGCCTTAACTCCCATCGACCGCCCTTTTTTATTGCCCCATTTGTGATTTCTGAATCTCCCAACGCCGGTTCCAATCCATCCACCGCGGCGGCCATCGCGTCGGTCTGGTTGCGCATCGCGATGACCTGCGCCGGCATCTCGTTGTTGGTCGCGCCGTTTCGTTCCAGCGCGGGAATTCGCGCCGCCATGCTGGTACTCGCGTTGGTGGTGTTGGTTTGGTTAGGGCGCAAGCGGGCGCTGGCCATTCCGGCTTTGCCCGTCACAACACGACAACCGTTGTTGTTTGCCATTGGCCTTTGGGTATTGGTGGTGGCGGGCATGTCGTTGCTCGGGCCGGATCCGCTGGAAAGCCTGCGATCATGGCGCGGCGACGTGCTCACGCCGATATTGGCGGGTGTTGTGTTTTATTGCCTGACACAAACGCCGCGCACGCTGGCGATCTGGCTGCTGATTTTGTTCGCCTCGCTGTTGGCACTCACGGTGATGGTGGTGATCGATCCGTTTAATGTCGCCCTACCGCAACATGAGCCGCGCTATGTCAGCGTCGGTTGGCTGTCGACCTGGTTGGTGATGTTGGGCGCGTTGTTGCCGCTGGTGTGGCTGGTGCCGTGGCCTGGTCGTCGCGTTGCACAATGGATCGGCATGGCGGCGGCATTTGCCATTTTGCTGGCGGCATGGTTTACCGCCAGCCGCATCATCTGGATTTGTTTTGGGGTGATGCTGCTGATTTACGGCGTCATGCAATTGCGCACCGATCGACAACACGTTTCACGTATCGCCGTCATCGTGTTGGCGGGGTTGGTGGCGATGGCGGCATTGTTTTATGCCTCGGCGACAACCCGCGCCAGTCTCTATCCGGCGGCGACGGATGTCGGCACCTTTATGTGGCGCGACAATCGCAGCATCATCTGGACCGAAGCGCTTGGCTTGATTGCCGAAAAACCCGTGCTTGGTCACGGCTACGCGCTCGAAGCACCGCGGCAGGCGCTTGCTTCACGTTTTACCGACCCCTGGTTTCGCGATGTGTTTAAACACGCCCACAACATGGTGCTGAATTACGCCATCCAACTCGGCATGATTGGCGCGCTAACGTTGCTCATTTTGTTTGCTGCGCTTGGTCGGACCTTTTGGGCCGCGCGTTCAAGCTCGGAATTCTCGCGCGCCATTGGTGTGTGTGGCGTGATGCTGGTGGCGGGATTTTTTCTGCGCAACATGTTCGACGATTTTTTCTCGCGCCATGCCGCGCTGTTATTCGGCGCGTTGGTGGGAATGTTGTTGGCAGTGACCCGGTGGCCGGCGCAGGTCGGCAGCCAAACTGATTCGGCAACGCGTTGATCCGTCGCCAATAATTAATATACAAACCCTATTATTGACAAGCATTTTCAGGCATTTATGCCTCAAAATGCCCGCCAATATTAGACTTTCAAAAAACCTTTGACCCGCCTGCAACCAGGCTAGGTTCCGGCAAACTGCATGCGGTACAAACTTGCATATAGTCCGTTGGCGGCGAGCAGTTCGCGGTGTGGGCCGACTTCGATAATGCGGCCGGCGTCGAGTACCACAATGCGCGTGGCGTTTTCAATGGTTGAGAGCCGGTGCGCCACAACGATGGTGGTGCGGCCCTGCATCAGCGTTTCCAGCGCATTTTGTACGGCGCGCTCTGATTCGGTATCGAGCGCAGAAGTGGCTTCATCAAGCAACAAAATCGGCGCATCTTTAAGCAATGCGCGGGCAATGGCCAGACGCTGGCGCTGGCCGCCTGAAAGTTTTGCGCCATTTTCGCCGATGCTGCTGTCGTAGCCCTGCGGCAGGGCGTCAATAAAGTCGGCGCAGTTGGCGGCGCGTGCGGCCGCGACGATCTGATCGCGTGTGACGGCGTCTTCGCAGCCGTAGGCGATGTTGGCCGCAATCGTGTCGTTGAACAACACCACATCCTGACTCACCAGCGCCATCTGCCGCCGCAGGTTGTGAAGTTTTAACGCCGGTAACATCACGCCATCAAGACTGATACTGCCGCTGGTCGGGCTGTAAAAGCGTGACACCAGATTCACCAGACTTGATTTACCGCCGCCGGACGGTCCGACCAGTGCAATGGTCTCGCCATGCGCGATGGTCAGGCTCACATTGTCGAGGGCGGGCTGCGGTTTGTTGGCATAAAACAATGACACATTGTTAAACTGCAGCGCACCTTGCGCACGATCCAGCGTTTGACTGCCGGCATCAACCTCGGGCCTTGCATCGATCAGCGCAAACACACTTTCGGCTGACGCCAGCCCGCGCTGGATCTGCTCGTTGACACTCGACAACGCCTTGATCGGCGTCATCAGCGTGCCGGCTGCGGTGATAAAGCCGATGAACTCTGCCACCGCCATGCCGGTTCCCAGCGACTTGCTCGCCGCCAGATAAACAATAAACGCAATCGCCGCGGATACCACCAGATGGGTCAACGGCGTTGCCGCCGCCGCGGCGGCACTTTGTTTCATGTTCAATTGACGAATCCGGTTTGCGGCGGCATCAAAACGCTTGCGTTCGTACGCCTCGCCGCCAAAAATCTTGATGACCTTCAGCCCGCGGATGGCTTCTTCCAGCACGTCGGTGATGGCGGCGTGCGCAAACTGGCCCTGCCGGTTGATTTCGCGCAGCCGCTTGCCAAATGCACGAATCACCATGGCCATGACCGGCACCGTGACAAACATGATGAGCGTGAGTTTCCAATTCAAATAAAACAGCGTGATCAACAGCATGGTCAGTGTGGCGATGCCACGCACCACGGAATTCAGCGCGGTGGTCGCGGCCGCTTGCAGGCCGATGACATCGTTGGTGACTTTTGACATCAACGTGCCGGTGGACAGCGCGTCAAAGCCATCCATCGGCAGTTGCACAATTTTCTCGAACATGAGATTACGCAAATCGAGCATCATCTTGTTGCCGACCCATTGCATGCCGTAGCCGGCGATAAAGTGTGACAACCCGCTGAGGAAAAAGATAATGACAATACCCAGCGCGGCATAAGCGGCGTAACGTTCGTTGCCGTCAACAAATAATTCATTGATGACCTTGGTGAGGTATAGCGCAACGGAGCCCTCGACCAACCCGCCGATCAGCATGGCCACCACGGCACCGGCAAACGCCAACCGGTAAGGCTTTACATAACCGAGCAGGCGGCGATACAGCGCGGACGAGGATTGCGGCTTGGTATCGGCAGATGTCATTCGGCTATTTTACGTGGCTATTGATGTTGTGGTGCCGCCGACGTTGCCACATCAGCATGGCAAACCGAGCAGCTCGCGATACAACGCGATGTAGGCGGTCGCCATGGCCGCCGGTGTCAGCGTGGCGACCCGTTCACGCGCCCGCATGCCCATGGCGGGATCCGCCAATGCGTTGCCGATTGCGTCTGAGATGGCCGGGGTATCCAGCGCATCCGTCACAAAACCCTCGACACCATTGGTGATCAGCTCGGCGGCACCCGAGGTGGTACTGGTGATGGTGGGCAAGCCGCACGCCATTGCCTCAAGACAGGCGTTGGGCAACGGGTCATACAAGCTCGGCAGAACAAATAGGTCGGCGGCGGCGTAGTACGGCCGGACGTCGTCGACGCCACCGGTGAACACCACGCGATCATTCAGGCCAAGCTGGTCGGCGAGCGATTGATAACGCACCAGATGTTTGTCGTGCCCGACCACGATGCCACGAATGGCGTCCCGCGTCAGCGCACCGTAACCTGCCTGATCGGCCAGGCCGAGCAGAAAACCCGCCAGACCCTTGCGCTCAAATCCCGAGCCGACAAATAACGCGACCGGCGCCGCCTTCGGGATGCGCAATTGCCGGCGTATGTCCAGCCTGAACGCATCGCGCAAACCGGGGTGAAATTTTTGCGCGTCCACACCCGACAAGATCACACGCAATTTTTGTTCGTCAACGGAAAAATGACGCTGAATGTCGGCCTTGACCATCGCCGAATTACAAATCACCGCGCGCAATTTTGATGAGTTGAACATGGCCCGCTCGGCCTGCAATAAATAGCGATGGTGCGGACTCAGACGCACCCCCAGGCGATTGAGGCCGTCCGTCACACGCGCACGTTGCAGCAGCCACTCGGCATGCACACCGTCACCGGCACGGAATATGTCACAACCCTCGATGCGTTCGTGCGACTGCACCAGATCGTAATGCGTGGTGGCAAGGTGTTGTTGAACGGCGCGGGCAAAACCACGATCACGGCCGGTCGAGGTGATGTAAGACGGGTTGATCAACACCGGTTGTGGCGCACCGGGCGGTAGGTTTGTGTCGCCGGGCCAATTGCGGCTCAGGACGGTGAGTGACACACCTTGTGCGGCGAGCGCGGACACGGCGGTTTCGACAAACCGTTCGGCACCGCCAAACGGGTTGTATTTCGCACGGATCAGGGCGATTTTCATGCGCGCAGGGTAAGCCGCCGGTCAGGCGGTTGCCAGCAGGTCATTCAACGCATCGCGCACCTGGTCGACCGGCAGCTGAATCAGACAGTCACTGACTTTGGAGCCGCCGCATCCGTCATTGCCGCAGGGGCGGCAGGAATGTTCGGGCCGCAACGACGCGACCACGCGAAATTTGACGCCCCACGGACCCCAGTGTTTTTCACCGGAAGGGCCAAACATGGCAACCGTCGGGGTCTGCATCGCGGCGGCAATGTGCATTGGCGCTGAATCGACGCCGACAAATGCGCGCGCCCGCGCCGTCAGTGCGGCGAGTTCCTTGAGCGAAAGCGCGCCGGTCAAATCAACCACCGGCGCCTTCAAATGGGTCTTGATCGCCGCGATCATTTCACGTTCGTCGGC
>JANPDI010000249.1:0-1681 GCA_031431435.1 Burkholderiales bacterium | reverse complement strand
GGCGTGACCCGCCCCAACCTTTGAACCCGTAAAGACAACCATCATGTCAACAGTCCACCCTGATACCGCCCTGTTTGCCGGTGAAAAACCATTCCCGATGATTGCGTCGTGTGAACACTTTGCCGGTAGTGAAAAATTGATCCTGAAAGCGCTCGCGCTGCAGGATACGCTTGGCCCGGTATTCGATGTCACCTGCGACTGCGAGGATGGCGCGCCGGCGGGCCAGGAAAAGTCCCACGCCGAAATGATTGTGCGGGTGCTCAATAGCGATGCCAACAAACACAAAATGGCCGGTGCTCGGATACATGATCACTCCCATCCGCACTGGCGGCAGGATATCGATATTCTGGTCGGCGGTGCCGGCGCGATTCTTCGATATATCACGATCCCAAAATCGACGTCGCTCGCTGACGCAGCCGAAATGATTGAATACGTCCGCGCGACCGCCAGAAAACATGCAGTTGACCGCAACGTGCCGATCCATATCCTGGTTGAGACCCATGGTGCATTGCGCGACGTTCATCAGATCGCGGCATTACCGGATATCGAAGTGCTGGATTTCGGCCTGATGGATTTTGTCTCGGCGCATCATGGTGCAATCCCGGCATCGGCGATGCGTTCACCGGGACAGTTTGAACACCGTTTGATCGCGCGAGGCAAGGCGGAAGTGGTGGCGGCGGCACTTGCCAATGGCGTGGTGCCCGCACACAACGTCTGCCTGGATTTGAAGAATACCGAGGTGGTGAAAGCCGACGCGTTGCGCGCGCGCAATGAGTTCGGCTTCCTGCGCATGTGGTCGATCTACCCGGCACAAATTCAGCCAATCGTTGACGCCATGCAACCCGATCACTCCGAGGTTGAGGATGCCGCCAATATCCTGCTCGCCGCGCAGGCGGTCGACTGGGGACCGATCCAATACAAGGGCGAATTACACGACCGGGCCACCTATCGTTACTTTTGGGAGTTACTGCAAAAGGCCAAGGTGACAGGCGTTAAAATAGTCGCCGAGGCCGACGCTGCTTTTTTTGCCGCATGACCCCTGATAATTGTCTCAACATTCTTGATCGGTAATCAAATGATGCAATCTGCCGGCGCAAAATTCCGCCAAGCCCTTAAAGACGAAAAGCCGCTGCAAATCATCGGCACCATCAACGCCAATCATGCCTTGTTGGCAAAGCGCGCCGGCTACCGGGCAATTTATCTTTCCGGCGGCGGTGTTGCGGCGGGCTCACTCGGCATGCCCGACTTGGGGATCAACAACCTCGACGATGTCCTGACCGATATCCGGCGGATCACCGACGTGTGTGATTTGCCGTTGTTAGTCGACATTGATACCGGCTTTGGTCCATCCGCATTCAACATTGCCCGCACCGTCAAGTCACTCATCAAGTTCGGCGCAGCCGCGTGCCATATCGAAGACCAGGTCGGTGCCAAGCGTTGCGGCCACCGGCCAGGCAAGGAAATTGTCACCAAACAGGAAATGGTCGACCGCTTAAAGGCGGCAGTCGACGCCAAAACCGATCCCGATTTCTTTGTCATTGCCCGCACCGATGCAATCCAAGTTGAAGGTGTTGACGCCGCACTTGAGCGCGCCGTTGCGTTCGCCGAAGCCGGTGCCGACGGCATTTTTGTCGAAGCGGCGTACGACTTGCCAACTTACAAACGTTTTGTGGAAGCGACC
>JANPDI010000248.1:0-3796 GCA_031431435.1 Burkholderiales bacterium | reverse complement strand
GATGGCCGAGGCTTCGACAATATCGAGTGCCGCATAAATCGCATCGGTGCGGGCCACCGCGCTCGCCACGGCTGCCGGCACACCTTGGCCGGTCAACCGCGCCTCGTTGGCTTGTAGCGCCTTGCAGTCTTCGTCGGATAACAGCGCCGTTAATTCGGCTTCCATGGTCGCCACGCCCGGCGCAAAAAACGCCAGCACGTTGGTGATGGTCATTTTTTCTGAACGACGACGCAGGAACCACAGGGTGGCGCGCAACACCAGTCGGCCGACTTCGATCAACATCTCGTTTTGGATGGCGGCAGACACCACGTTGTCGAGTTTGTCGATCTCCTGCCAGATGGTGTTGACACCAAAAATATCCCGCGTCAGCAAATAACTCCGCACCACCTCGGATGAGGTCGCACCGGTTTCTTCGCGCATGCGGCTGACAAACACGCTGCCGGTACGGTTGATGGTGCCGTTGGCGATTTCGGTCGCGATGATTTCCCGCTTGAGCGGGTGCTTGAACATGGCGTCTTTGAAGCGGGTTTGCAACGCGCTCGGAAAATAGGTCACCAGCGCCTGCGCCACATACGCATCGTCGACCAGATCCGACAACAGCAGCTGGTCGTATAACTCCATCTTGCTGTAAGCGAGCAAGACAGCGCGTTCCGGTGCGGTCAGGCCGATCTTTTTTTCATGACGCTCGTTGATTTCGTCGTCGCTCGGCAGATACTCAACCGCGCGGTTGAGGCGGCCGGCTTTTTCGAGATGACGGATAAACCGCGCCTGTGCCGATAACAGCTTTTCGGCACGCACACCCGATACCGACAGTGACTGGGTCTGGAAATAATTGTCCTTCAGCACCAGTTGGCCGACTTCGTCCGTCATGGTCGCCAACAGTGCATCGCGGTCTTCCGCCTTTAACAATCCGGCATCGATCGCGGCACCCAATAAGATCTTGATGTTGACTTCATGGTCGGAGCAATCGACGCCCGCCGAGTTATCGATGGCGTCGGTGCAAATACGCACGCCCGCCAGGGCGGCCTCGACACGGCCCAATTGGGTGGCACCCAAGTTGCCACCTTCGGCGACCACTTTGCAGCGTAGCGCGTTGCCGTTGATGCGAATCGCGTCGTTGGCCTTGTCGCCGACTTCACCATTCGATTGATAGCTGGCTTTTAAATAGGTGCCGATGCCGCCGTTGTAAAACAAATCAACCGGCGCCTTCAAAATGGCGCGCATCAATTCGGTTGGCGTCATTTCAGTCAACGCCTCATCAATGCCCAATGCCGCTTTGACTTCGGTGGTCAGGGCAATGGTTTTTGCGCCGCGCGGGAATACCCCGCCGCCGGTTGAAATGAGCGCCTTTTCGTAGTCATCCCACGACGAGCGGGGCTGGGCAAACAGGCGCGCGCGTTCTTTGAAACTCTTGGCGGCGTCCGGCTTCGGGTCGAGGAAAATATGCCGGTGATCAAATGCCGCCACCAGATGAATGTGCTCAGACAACAACATGCCGTTGCCAAACACGTCGCCCGACATATCGCCAACACCCACAACGGTAAAGGCGGTGGTCTGGGTGTTGATATCGATTTCGCGGAAGTGGCGTTTGACACTTTCCCACGCGCCCTTGGCGGTGATGCCCATTTTTTTGTGGTCGTAACCCACCGAGCCACCCGACGCAAATGCATCCCCCAGCCAGTGGCCGTATTCGGCTGATATACCGTTGGCGTAGTCGGAGAATGTGGCGGTGCCCTTGTCGGCTGCGACCACCAAATACGGGTCGTCGCCGTCGTGACGCACCACCTGTTTGGGCGCGACCACATCGCCCTTGACCAGATTGTCGGTGATATCAAGCAAGCCGCGCAGGAAGTTTTTGTAACACGCAACACCTTCCTTCATAAACGCTTCACGATCACTGGCCGGTGGCGCCGCCTTCAACACAAAGCCACCCTTGGAGCCGACCGGCACAATTACGGCATTTTTGACCATCTGTGCTTTGACCAGCCCCAGCACTTCGGTGCGGAAATCCTCCGGCCGATCCGACCAACGCAAGCCACCGCGGGCGACTTTGCCGCCGCGTAAATGAATGCCCTCGAAACGCGGGCTATAGACAAAAATTTCGTACAACGGCTTTGGTTCGGGCAACTCCGGTACCTTGGCTGAATCAAGCTTGATCGACAGGTACGACTTGCGCTGATAAAAATTGGTCCGCAGGCTGGCCTGAATCACCGCCAGGAAGCGCCGCAAAATCCGGTCTTCATCGGCATTCGCCACGCCTTCGAGATGCGATGTGATGGCGGCGGCCGATTGTGCGATGTTGGTGGCACGATTGTCATTGTTGGCCGGGTCAAAGCGTGTGTGGAACAGCTTGACCAGTTCACGTGACACACCGGCGTGTGCGGCAAGTGTTTGTTCGATGTATGACTGGCTGAAGGTAAAGCCGGTTTGTTTCAGATATTTTGCATAGGTGCGCAACACCAATACTTCATCCGCCGCCAATCCGGCGGCGAGGGTCAGCCGGTTGAGGCCGTCGTTATCAACCAGCTTTGACCAGGCCTGCAAAAAAGTGGACTCAAATTTGGCCTTGATGCTGTCGAAATCGACCCCGTTCACCGTATGCAGCAAACCGTATTCGTGGATGTGAATCGGTGGCGCGCTGGTGCGTTCGATCTTATAGGCGCGCTCGCTCTCGACCTTGACACCCATGTTTTCGAGCATCGGCAGGGCTTTGGACAACGTGATGGGTGTGCCAAGGTGGTAGGCGCGAAAGCGTAACCGCTGATCATCCTGGCTATCCCGATATAACGATACGGCAAGCGGCTGGGTGTCGCTTAATTGCCGCGAGGCGCTGAAGTCGTCAATCGCCTGGGCGATATCGACATCCTCACGGTAGGCCACCGGGAACGGCTGCACAAATTCGCGTCGCGCCTGGTTTGCCGCGTCTTCGCCCATTTTGTCCGAGACACTCGCAAACACACCTTCTTCCCAGCGACGCGTCAGATCAACAATTTGTTCTTCAAGCAGCTTGGTATCGATGTCGCCGGCCGAGCTCGGATTGGTGCGCACCAGCATGTGAATACGCGCCAGCACCGATTCGGTCAGTTGCACGTTGAATTCAGCCGAGGTACCGTTGAGGGTGCGTTTGAGCAGGTCCTGCAACTTTACGCGGATTTCAGTGTTGTAGTTTTCGCGCGGCAAATACACCAGGCACGAATAAAAGCGCGCGTATAGATCGCGGCGGATAAACAGCCTGGTGCGCGCGCGTTCACCCAAATGCAGAATACCGAGCGTGATATCAAACAACTCGTCGTCACCGACCTGAAACAGTTCGTCACGTGGATAACCATCGAGTATCGACAACAGGTTTTTGCCGGCATGGCTGGCCGCCGGGAAACCCGCCCGCGCCATCACCTTGGCGACTTTTTTACGCAGCAAGGGAATGTCTGCCGGGTCGCTGTGATAACTGCTTGACGTGTATAAGCCGATAAAACGCCGTTCGCCAATCACCTGTCCGTTGACGTCGAAACGTTTGATGCCGACGTAATCCAGATAACCGGGGCGGTGTACGGTGGCGCGCGAATTGGCTTTGGTCAGCACCAACAGGCGCGGCTCGCGGGCGAGTTTGCGCAGATTTTCCGGCAGCTCGTTAAAACTCGCCGAGATGCCACCCAGTTTGGGTTCGCGCAACACACCAAGCCCCGAGCCGGGGACAATTTTTAGCGTGTCCTTGCCATTGACCACCGCCAGTTCGTAATCACGATAGCCGAGAAAGGTGAAGTGATTGTCGCCAACCCAAAGTAAAAATGCGCGCGCC
>JANPDI010000247.1:0-12754 GCA_031431435.1 Burkholderiales bacterium | reverse complement strand
CCAAGGAGGGCGAAGACTGTCTCGCCGCCAACGTTGAGGCGGTGCTGACCGAGGTGCAGGCCAAGTACGATGAATACGGCATCAAGGAAAAACCGTTTGTGATTGTCAAAGCCGACGCAGGCACCTACGGCATGGGTGTGTTGACCGCGCGTTCGGCCGATGACGTGCGCGACCTGAATCGTAAAGAGCGCAACAAAATGGCGGTGGTTAAGGAAGGCCTGGAAGTCAGCGAGGTAATCATCCAGGAGGGTGTTTACACCTTCGAGCGCGTGAATGATGCGGTGGCCGAGCCGGTTGTTTACATGATTGACCAGTTTGTGGTCGGCGGCTTCTACCGGGTCAATACCGATCGCGGCATTGACGAAAATCTCAATTCGCGTGGCATGAGTTTTGTCCCGCTCGCCTTTGAAACCGACTGTCACACACCCGACTGCGGCAGTGCGCCGGATGCGCCGCCGAATCGTTTTTATACCTACGGCGTTGTGGCACGATTGGCAATGCTGGCGGCGGCCAAAGAGCTGGTCATTCTGGGTGAAATGATGGAGGCCAAAACAGCGCCACTGTTGGATGCCAGCGCACCAAAACTGATATTGCCCTCGGCCATGGCTGCCGAGTAGAGAAAACGCCGCATATGAAAATCGCGTTTATTGTTGATCCGCCCGCCGGCCTCAAAGCCTACAAAGACTCGTCGGTCATGATGATGCGTGAAGCTGCGCGCCGGGGTCACGCGGTCTATGCCTTCGAGGCGCGCGACATGACCAGCGTCGGAAATGTCGTTTCGGCGCGTGCCAGCAAACTGGTCGTGTCGGCTGACAACAATCAATGGCATCGTGTCGAGTCCGAATCTGTCATCGACCTGACCGACTTCGACGCTGTGTTGATGCGCAAAGACCCACCCTTTGATCAGGAGTACTTGTACGCAACACTGTTGCTGAGTCTGGCCGAATCGCAGGGTGCGCGTGTTGTGAATAAGCCGGTGGCGTTACGTGACTACAACGAAAAGTTGGCGATCTTGCGCTTCGTCGAATTCACCTCGCCGACGCTGGTGTCGTCAAACATGGCGAACGTGCACGCGTTTGTCGATTTGCATGGCGACGTCATTTTGAAAAAACTCGACGGGATGGGCGGCACCTCGATTTTCCGGGTGCGTGCGGACGACCCGAATCGTAATGCCATCATTGAAGTGCAAACCGTTGACGGTAGCGCGACCATCATGGCGCAACGCTACATTGCGGAAATCGCCAAAGGCGACAAACGTGTATTACTGATTGACGGCGTACCGGTGTCGCACGCGTTGGCGCGTATTCCCAAGCCGGGTGAAACCCGCGGCAATCTGGCGGCCGGCGGTCGGGGTGTGGCGATGCCGTTGACCAATCGCGAACGGGAAATTGCAGAAGCGCTCGGCCCGACGCTCAAGGCCGACGGCCTGACCATCGTTGGGCTCGATATCATCGGTGATTATTTGACCGAGGTGAATGTGACTTCGCCCACCTGTATGGTCGAAATTTTTGAGCAGGCCGGTGTCAACGCGGCCGCGCTGGTAATCGACGCCATCGAAACGTGACCGGTGGGGGCGCTGCCCCCTACCAATGTCGCTACATCGACATTGGCGTTCGACGGCTCGACGCGGTGCGTCTCGAATTCCCGTCTCACCCTGCATGGTTGAAATCTTCGAGCAATCGGGGGTTAATGCGGCTGCGCTGGTACTCGACGCGCTCGAGTCCTAACGTCTGATGATGCCTGCGGTGCCGGGCACGAAATTTCTCAGCCGCTGAACGAAACGCGGTCAAAATCGACTGCGCGCTCAACAAAATCAACGACGTTGACCTGCTTGGCGCTGCCATGTTCGGGATGGAAAATATCGATGCTGCGTCCGCTTTGCAAAAGATTGGGTGGAATCACCAACGTTTCGGGGATGCCGAGCGTTTCCATGGGTGGCAGACGGAATCCTTGGGTATAGGTGGCGCTACGCGACTTGTTGTCACCCGCGCGTACTGAGGTTGCCTCGGGCTTGCCCGGCAACATGGCAAGGGTAACAATAAAATGTCCGGGGGTTTCTTCGATGAGGCCGCGAATCACGCCCAGATAAAAGTCGTGGCCGGCATTGGCGCTGTCTGCCGTAGTGGCGACACGCACACCGATTAATCTGCCGATGGCGACACCGCGCGTGCTGTTGGCCGGACGCACCAGTCGAAGCTGTCCACGCGACTCGTCAACCACCGCCCATGTTTCGGATCCGTAGTTGAATTCCGCGTAACGCGCACGAATGGTTGATTCCGATACACGACCAAACATCGCGATATCGCCCATTTCCTGTCGTGTGAGCTCACGCTTAACGTCGGGTTGTTCGAAAAAATTGCCCGACAAAAAGAAATGTATTTCCGCAATGCCAAATGCCACGATGGCATTGTGTTCCGCCGGGATGGTGGTGACCGGGCGATTGATAACGGGCTCACACCAGAGTTTGTGCAGACGTGAAAGCTGAATGAGCGCCTCGTGTGCGCTCCAGTCGGGTGGCAGATCCATGCCGCCGGGATCTTCACCCGCGGCAAGTTTTTTAATCCGGCGGCGCAACGATCGCGAAAGCTCGGACGTGTCCAGCAACCGTAAATGTTCGCCGGGCGCATTTGCCGGGCGGAAGCCGGCGCCAACGTCGGCCAGCAAATCAACCGTCATTTGTACGTCGGCCGTGGTTGCGCTGGCCGTGCCGGCAGCGTCCAGCGTGACCTTGGGCGCAAACCGTTTTAATACGGCGTCGGTAAAGTTGATTTCTCGTGGTCCAAGCTCGGTGATGTTGGCCAGTTGTCCGAGCAGCACGGCGACATATGCCTGCGTCACGCTCGAATATCCATCGGTGGTGCCGATCGAATCTTTCACCTTCACATTTGTCAGGTTGCGCGTCTCGGCTTCAATCAACTGCAGATGCAGGCGCATCCAAATGTTATTGTCAAAGCGGCGATAAATGAAGCCGGCCATCAGCATGCCAAGCCCGATGTAGCGAATGATGCGCTGAATGATCAATGCGGCGTGCGGCGTCAACTGGCGCCCGTCGCCCTGTGCATCCTGATAACAACGCCGGTAGCCCGTTTCCATCTCGCCGAGCAGCAGATTTGAAACATTCCACGTGACCATGTCGGCGTTTGGCAATGGCAGTGTTTTGCCGACATAACGCGCACGTTGTTCACCCAGCAAAAACCCGACCTTGTCGCGCATCAGCTCCATTGATGTGAGGCGCTCAAGGGGCGCAAAGGCCGCGTCGGCATTGAGCATGCGCAGTGCGTCAAGCAACGTTTGCTGCGCCTGTGCAACGTTGGTCAGCGGAATCGCCTTCAGCCATTCTTTGCAGGATCGGGCATCGAAAAAAAACAATGATCCGGATTTTGAATTCGGCGAAAACTGGGTCGCCATATGAATACCTTTCATTTGCCGCGCACCGGCACGGCAGGAATTGTTAGCGGCGGCGATGGTCGGCAATGGTCGCCAACGGTTGGCCGTTGCCGGCCGGGTCGTCAGACGTCAGTCTTGTCGAACGCCGCGCGAATCGCGTTCTTCCAGCCCGCTTGTGCAGCTAGTGTAGCAACTGCAGCGGACTTTGTGGAGATTGTTGGCGGGTTTGCCGCCGCCCAAATCGGCTTCGGGAAGGTGGCGTCATCGACAAATCGCGGAATAACGTGCCAATGCAGGTGGGGTGTCGCATTACCGAGACTCGCAAGATTTATTTTGTCGGGTTGCAACGACAAACGCAGTGCCGACTCAACACGATAAACCGCATTCATCAGCAACGCGCGATCAGCATCGTCAAGGTCGCTCATCTCGCGCACATGTTTGTTCCACACCACGCGGCAAAAGCCCGGGTAGGTCATCCCGTCGGCGCCATCGACGGCAACCACACGAAATCTTTTGTGTTTGACCAACAACACGCCGCCGTCTGTGTCACACAAGTCACAAGTCACGATTGCCCTACTGCAACGGAAACACGGTGGTATTGGCGGGTACGCTGCCAATATTGTTCATCACCGTCGGTGCCGCCCCATTGGCACCCATCAGCCATAACGTCAGCGTGTTGTCCGGCCGTTTCCAAATGATGTCAAAAATGCCGTCGCCGTTAAAGTCGCCGCTGGCAAAGTATGACCAAGCCGGGTCGGCCACCGCAATATTGAACGTCGTTTGCGCCACCGACAATGTGCTTGATGTGCACGACGCATTTTGGTTATCCGGGTCACCCGTGTAAGCCGGCAAAGTGAGACCGGTGGCGTTCATCGAAATCAAGCGGACTTCACCGGTGATGGCATTGCGAATCAGCACATCGCCACGCCGGTTGCCGGAGAAGTCGGCAAGCTTGAGAACCGTGAAGCCTGTTGGGATACTGCCGCCTGACAGATTCGCACAGGTTCTGGCGGGCGTTGACATCAACACACGCATCGCGTTTTCCGGACTCACGTAGATCATGTCTGCAGCGCCATCAAAATTCAGATCGGCCGCACCCAGCAGTGTCCAGGTCAGTGGTGCCCCGCCGCGTTTGCGTAGCTGCGCAAACGTGCTGCCATTGGTAAACCAGATATAGGAAACACCCTGATCATCGATATTTGGACTCATGCCACGGAATCGCCACACCAGATCACCAAAACCGTCACCATCCAGATCGCCGACCACCTGCACATCCCAGGCGGGTTTGACGTCACGCAAAAACTGGTGACTGGAGTCGATGAAATCACGCCAGAAATGCACGGGACCCTGGCCGTTTGCATTGAGCAGCGCCGGGTTTTCGATCAACATGGCGAGGTCGGATTTACCATTGCCGATAAAATCAACCGCACCGAGCAAACGATAGTCGCTGCCGGGGTCGGCCATGGTGGTCCACTGCAATTGGCCACTGACCAGACGCCCCGCCAGCAATTGGCTGTTTGCCGAGTGACGCACAATCAGCGCGCTCGAGCCGTTGCCATCCAGATCGATGCCGCCACGTTTTGCCAGGGGTGGCGCGGTTGGTACCAGCACAAACGTCGCCGTCACGGTTGTGGCGCTTGCAACGGTGACCTGACAACTGGTGCCAACGACCGACGTGCAGCCTGCCCAGCCAGAAAAGTAACTGCCGGCGGTTGGCGTTGCCGAAAATGTCACCACTGCAGCAGGTGTGAACGTTGCATTGCAGGTTGCGCCGCAATTGATGCCGGCCGGTGACGAAGACACCGTGCCGAGTCCGGTTCCGTTCTTGGTGACAGTCAATGTCACGGGTGCTGTTGACGTCTGTGGCAACACCAGTTTGTCGATCCACGCCGCATCACTGCCCCCGATTGCATTTGCGTCCTTGACGTAGGACCACGTCAATGTGTGCGCGCCGGCGGTGATTGGTGCGCTGACACCGCCCCACGGCACCTCGCCGGAGGCGCCAACCAGACCTACACCCTCACCGCTGCAATTGCTGCCGATGTTTTGCGCAACACCGTCGATCAGGAATTGCAAACAGTCGTAGGTTGATTCGCTCGACACACGCCGGTCGAAGGTCACGTTGCCTGCGATAAACGTGCCGGTGTAGGCAATCTGTGCTTTGGCGTTGTCACCTATCGGCAGATTTTTGAGGCTGCAACCACCTACAGATGCGCTGTCGGTTGCGACCTGCCAGCCGGCGTTGGCACCTGCCGGAATCGACCAGCCAACGGTAGGCAATACACAGTTTGGTGGAAACACATCGTCATTGTCCGTAATGTTCACGGTCGCTGTTCCCGCGCCAATAATAGCGCCGGTCGGATTGCTGAGCAAGATAGTGAATGCCTCGGCTGATTCGACAAGCGCATCATTGATGATTGGGACAGCGATGGTTCTGGTTGAACCGTCACCCGCAGGCCAGTTGAGGGTTCCGCTCGTCGCTGGGAAATCATCGCCGGATGTTGCAGTTCCACTTTGCGTCGAATAACTGACGCTCGCCGCACTGGCGATACTGCCAATACGATTCACTGTCACTGCCACGGTGCCCGCGCCTTCGGTAACGGTATACGAGGCCGGTTGGAATGACAGCACCGGTTCATTGTCTGTAATGTTCACGGTCGCCGTGCCGGAGATGATTGAGGTGCCGGTCGGATTGCTGAGCAACACACTGAACGCCTCGGACGATTCGACCAGTGCATCGTCTGTGATCGGTACACTGATGATGCGCGTTGACCCATCACCCGCCGGCCAGCTAAGGGTGCCGCTGGTCGCGGTGAAGTCGGCACCAGATGTTGCGGTGCCGCTTTGCGTTGTGAAATTCACACTCGCCGCGCTGGCGATGCTGCCAATACGATTAACCGTCAGGGTCACTGTGCCGGCACCTTCGGAAACGTTATATGTTGTTGGCTGGAAAGAAATCACACCTGTGTCTGGCAGTAACACTTTGAACATGCCGCGGCCGTAGGTCGCGGCAATCAGCGTGCGGTAGTCGTACCAGAACAGTTCTCGCACACGTACACCGTTGGGGCCATCGTTGGTTGAAGTCCACGTTAACCCGCTGTCTTGCGATGTGTAAACGCCATTTGCCGCTGCCACGTAGAGCCAGTTGCTTTGCGTAGGGCTGCGCTTGATATCATGGAGCGTGACAGCAGGAAGTCCTGCAGAAATATTGAGCCAGTTGGTTCCCCCGTTTTCTGTCACCCAAAGTCGGTTGGGGGAGAATCCGGAATAGGCAACCCAAACGCGATTTGGGTTGTCAGGGTCTATTGTGATTCGATTGATCAAAGACGTCGGCATGCCAACCTGTGCGACATTAATCCAATCCGGTGCCGACGATAGGCCGTTGACGGTTTTGAAGATTTGTGTCGGCAACCCGGTGGTGTTGGACGCATTGTGTCCGACCCATATCACGTTGGAATTGCCGTTCTGAACTGCTATCGCGTTAATATAACGCGTGCTATTTGGGGTGGTCACAGGGGGCTTGATTGTCCTCCATGTTGGTGCTTGTACGGTGCGGACGTTATCGCTTACCCAAAGTGAATTGGCACCAACCAACATGCGGTCACGAATATTTGGGTCGAGAATGAAGGGTGAAATAAAGTTGGTTTGCTCAGTCGCGTTCGGCCCGCATGTATTCTTCAAACCTTCGGTGATTCCGTTGCAGATATAGCTCTGGAACGTACCGTCGTAGCGTCGGACAGAAGCATAAATATATTCACCGTAGGTTGTCGAATCGCTGATCGGATCGACCGCCGTATATCCGCCATCGCCGCCGCCGATGCGTGTCCATGTTGTACCACTCGAAAATCGCAGGTCACCATTGTCTTGCGTGCCGCCAACAATCTTTCCGCCTGCCGCCAGCGAACCTGCGCCGCCATAAAATTGTGTAATGCCAAGTTCGTTATTGAGGTTTTGCCACGTTGAACTTCCGCTATTCGCGGCGGAAAAAATATCAGTGGATCGATAGAGCCCGCCGTCGTTGCCGATGTATACCATTGGATTGGCCGCGCTGAAGTTCGGGGGAGATACAATCTGGTGCTGATCAGCGTGCGGTTGTGGTTGTCCGGGCGAGGCTTGTTGCCAGCTGCTGATTCGTGTAAAGGTCGCGCCACCATCTGATGAGCGATACAAATCTATTCCGCCGATGACAATATTTGCTGAATTTGTGGGATCAACCCAGATCGTGTTGTCGTAAATCCCTTGATCTCTAAGGTGTTTTGGCGATGACATAAATACCCACGTTTGGCCACCGTCCTCGGATTTGTAAACCTCACCACGATCACCAGAGGTTTGGTCGGAGTTATCGACAGAGGCAAACACCAGATTGGGTGTTGATGTTGACCAGGCAAATTCCGACCTGGCGCTGGTGCCGCGCAATTCATTGGTAAAAAACTTTGGTGCGTCAGTCCAGGTACTGCCGGCATCGGTTGAGTAGTAGGCAAAACCGCCGATACCGGAGGCAACAACCCGGTCCGGATTATTCGGATCAAATTGAAGATCCAAGGTTGCGCCAACACGTGTGCGGGTCCACGATTGCCCGCCATTGGCTGAACGATAAATGCCGCCGCCATTTGCCGCCAACACAATATTCGGGTCGGTACGATGAACACCAATGCGATTAGTGAAGGTCCAAGCAGAATCGATATCGGTTGAGGTTGCTGCCAGCACGTTCCATGTCGATCCGCCGTCGGCACTCTTGAAGACGCCAATGCCCGTCAATCCTTGGGAATACTCACCGGTCCCGGCATAAACGTTATTGGGATTGACCGGGTCAATGGCCATCGACCCAATTACCAGATTACTGCTGAAGTCAGCAACCGGTGTGATAGTCTGGCCGGCATTGCTGGTCAGCCAAATACCGCCGGTGGCGGCGCCAATAAAAAATCGATTGCTGTTGCGGGGGTCGAACACGATCGCCCGGATTCGCCCGCCGACATTGCCGGGGCCCAAGTGAGTCCAGGCATCCTGGCGAATACCAGCTGCTTTTGTCATGCCGTTGGCTTTGTCTAGTCCCATGGCGCGCCGCTTGGTGTCTGCGAGAAGTCTCTGCGTTGATGTTGGCTGATTGCCGTTGTCATCAGCGTCCCACCCAAGCAAATACTCTTTTTTTGCTGGACGCAGGCTCTTGCGATTTGGATCCTTGAGCGTATTACGATGCGCCAACATCACATTGTTGCGTTCGTCCCACGACATCGCACATACACCGGCATTGTCGGTTTTGCCGAACTTGCGAAGCGTCGCCAGCATGAAGTCATTCATGTCGAGCGTTTTTGCCACGTCGGCGTCGGGTAACGTGCCGAGCTTGGCGCAATCGTCGGGCAGCGAAGCGGAGAGCGGTGCCCTGCTTTCGCTTGGTGGTGTGACAAGCTGCGCGCAGCCGGCAAGTGTTGCGATGCCGAGCATTAACAATGACAAACGAAGAAAAGTTTTATTCATGTAGAACCCGACAAAAAGAGTGCGTCTATTCTAGCGCGCCCTCATTAACGTTTGCAGTTGAATTTGGCGTCAACAAGGGCGGGTGCGCTACTATTTACGGGCCGGCCAAGTGATTGGATGTCGTCGTTTAAAGACGCGCGGCGATAAACACCGTGGTATTCGATCTGCAAGTAGGCTACGGGCTCGATTAGAGCAACACGCGTTCAATCCCGCCGTTATTCGCTTTATCAACAAATTCACGCATCCAGTTGGGTCCCAGTACGTGTTTGGCAATCTCAACCACGATGTAGTCGGCTTGCGTGCCGCTGTCGTTGTCGAAACGTGACAACCCCTGCAGACACGACGGGCACGAGGTGAGGATTTTCACCTCACCTTGAAAACCGTCGGCGCGCAGCTTGCCGGCACCTTTTTTCATTTCCTCTTCTTTGCGGAAACGCACCTGGGTCGACACATCCGGGCGGGTCACGGCGAGGGTGCCGGATTCGCCGCAGCAGCGGGTGTTCTCGTCAACCTTGTTATCGCCCATCAGCTCGCTGACAACTTTCATCGGCTGGTAGGTTTTCATCGGGCTGTGGCACGGGTCGTGGTACATATATCGCACCCCGGTCACGCCTTCAAGCTTGATTTTTTTCTCGAGCAGAAATTCATGGATATCGAGCAGCCGGCAGCCGGGGAAAATCTTCTCGAATTCGTATTTCTGCAATTGGTCCATGCAGGTGCCGCACGACACCACCACCGTTTTGATATCCAGATAGTTGAGTGTGTTGGCCAGCCGGTGAAATAACACACGATTGTCGGTGATGATTTCCTGGCCCTTGTCGGCATTGCCGGCCGCCGTTTGCGGATAGCCACAACACAGATACCCCGGCGGCAATACCGTTTGCACGCCGACGTGATACAGCATTGCTTGTGTGGCGAGACCCACCTGGCCGAACAATCGCTCGGAGCCACAGCCGGGGAAATAAAACACCGCCTCGGTATCGGCCGTTGTTTTTGCCGCGTCACGGATCACCGGCACCGTTTTGTTGTCTTCAATATCGAGCAACGCGCGCGCGGTTTTTTTCGGCAGCCCGCCGGGCATTGGTTTGTTGATGAAATGAATCACCTGCGCCTTGATGGTCGGTTTGCCAACCGTGGCCGGCGGTCGTTTGGTTTGTAGCTGCGGCAACATGAACTTTTTGGCGATGGCGTGCGCGGCGCGTTGCACTTTGAATCCCCAATCAATCATCAACGTTTTGGTCAGCTTGATGGTGGCCGGATCGGTCGCGTTCAGGAAAAACATTGACGCGGCGGTGCCGGGATTAAATTTGCGTTTGCCTTCTTTGCGCAACAAATTGCGCATGGCGATTGACACATCGCCAAAGTCGATATCCACCGGGCACGGGCTTTCGCATTTGTGGCAGACCGTACAGTGGTCGGCCACATCCGAAAACTCATCAAAATGTCGCAACGATATGCCGCGCCGCGTTTGTTCTTCATACAGGAACGCTTCGATCAACAGGGAGGTTGCGAGAATTTTGTTGCGCGGGCTGTAAAGCAAATTGGCGCGCGGCACATGGGTGGCACACACCGGCTTGCATTTGCCGCAGCGCAAACAGTCTTTGATCGAATCGGCAATGGCGCCAACGTCGGATTGTTCCATGATCAGCGATTCGGCGCCCAGCAAGCCGAACGATGGCGTGTAGGCGCGTGTCAGATCGCCACCCGGCATCAATTTGCCGGCGTTGAAGCGACCCAACGGATCAACTTGCGCCTTGTAATCCAGAAACGGCTTGATCTCGTCGTCAGTCAAAAACTCGAGTTTGGTGATGCCGATGCCGTGCTCTCCCGAGATCACCCCGTTGAGCTTGCGGGCAAAGGCCATGATGCGGGCGACCACTTGATTGGCCTCCTGCATCATGCCGTAGTCGTCGGAATTGACCGGAATATTGGTGTGCACATTGCCATCGCCCGCATGCATGTGCAGCGCCACAAATACGCGTGAATGCAGCACTTCTTTGTGAATGGCGTCAAAGCGTTTGGTCGCACTGACAAACATGCGCCCGCCAAAAATTTCGTGCAGCGGTGCGCGCAGCTCGGTTTTCCAGGATGCACGCAGCGAATAATTCTGCAGCCCCTGAAAAATGCTGGTGATATTGGCAATACTTAGATCGGTGCTGGTGGCGGCATCCTTGATCGGCAACTTCGACATGGGGGCGTCAAGATTGTCGAGGTAAAACTGCCAGCGTCCACGCACATCGGCGAACAACTGGTGCGCCTCATCAATACGCGTGCCGACAATTTCATCGTGCGAGATGTTTTCGTCCTCAAGATCGAGCGGCAATTTGCCGGCGACACATTCCGACAGCCGGTCGATCAGACGAATCTTGTTTTTCAGCGAGAGCTCGATATTGATGCGCTCGATGCCTTCCGAATAATCGCCCAGCCGGTCGAGCGGAATCACCACGTCCTCGTTGATCTTGAAGGCGTTGGTATGTTTGGCGATGGCGGCGGTGCGGGCGCGATCGAGCCAGAACTTTTTGCGCGTTTCCGCACTGACGGCAATGAAGCCCTCGCCGTGACGGGCATTGGCCAGGCGCACCACCTGACTCGAGGCTTCCATCACCGCGTTTTCGTCGTCCGAAACGATGTCACCGATCAGCACCATTTTTGGCCGCTGGTTGCGCCGCGATTTGGTGGCGTAACCAACCGCCTTTAGATAACGCTCATCAAGGTGTTCGAGCCCGGCCAACACCGCCTGCGGATGCGCGTCGATAAAATCCTTGATCTCGACAATCGACGGCACCGCTTCTTTGACCTGGCCAAAAAACTCCAGACAAATGGTGCGGATATGTTTGGGCATGCGGTGCAGGATGAAGCGCCCGGAGGTGATGATGCCGTCGCAACCTTCTTTTTGAATACCCGGCAACCCCGCCAGAAATTTGTCGGTGACGTCTTTGCCGAGGCCCGTTTTGCGAAACGACGGGCCGGGGATGGTCAATATTTTTTCATCGCGGATATTTTTGCCGGATTCGTCAAACGTGGTGACCCGAAACCGGGCGACTGGTGCGTCGTGGATTTTGCCGAGGTTGTGATCAAGCCGTTCGATATCCATCCACAATCCATCCGGCGTGACCATGCGCCATGACGCAAGATTGTCTAATGCCGTGCCCCACAACACGGCCTTTTTGCCGCCGGCATTCATGGCGATGTTGCCGCCGATGCACGACGCGTCCGCCGAGGTCGGGTCACACGCCCACACCAACCCGGCTTGTTCGGCCGCCTCCATCGCGCGTTTGGTCACCACGCCCGCCTCGCAGCGGATGGTGGCAACCGCGCCGATCACGCCCGGCAATTCGATGCGCTCGACCACACCAAGCGCGTCCAACTTTTCGGTATTGATAACAGCCGAGGTTTTGGTGAGTGGAATCGCGCCGCCCGTGTAGCCGGTACCGCCGCCGCGCGGAATGATGGTGAGTTTGAGTTCGATCAGCGCGCGCACAATCGGCGCCATTTCTTCCTCGCTATCGGGGTACACCACCACAAACGGATATTCGACGCGCCAGTCGGTCGCGTCGGTGACGTGTGAAACACGCGCCAATCCGTCAAAGGCGATGTTGTCGCGGCGGGTCACTTTGGCGAGGCGGCGCTCAACTTTTTTGCGCAAATCCCAAGTGTCGCGAAATTCGCGTTCGAATCGATCCACAGCGGCATTCGCCTCGGCCAGCAGCGCAATGACCTTGTTCGATTTGAGGTCCTTGTCATTGTCGAGCGCATCGTCACTCTCGAGTTGGTCGCGCAGCCGGCGTTTTTCGATTTCATGCAAACGATGCCGCATGGCTTCAATCAACATGGCGCGGCGTTTTGGGTTGTCGAGCAAATCATCCTGCAAATACGGATTGCGTTCAACCAC
>JANPDI010000246.1:0-3484 GCA_031431435.1 Burkholderiales bacterium | reverse complement strand
ACTTTTCGAAAGAGAAGTCGGACCTGAAAACGAAGTATTGATTGAATTTACCAAATAAAAAACCCGCCTGATGGCGGGTTTTTTATTGGTTCATTTTTGTTAGCTTGGTGTAGACCCCAGCGAACATTTCTTTGCAACCATGATTCTGGCCAAGTGATCCTTGCGGTCACGCGCGGCTTTGATTGCATCCTCGGTGTTCAAATACGTCCCAACCAACGCCGGCCAAAAAAGTAACACAGCCGCCGCATTCTTGCCAGTCACGCCCCGCTCATCGCGGGCCTTCTTTTCGAAATCTTCCGATTCCGCATACGCTGCATTAAGTTGCGCGCAGTTGAGCGTTTCGTCTTGAACTTGGCGGGTCTGAACAACGGTTGGGGAGGCGCAGCCGACGAGCATTGCCGCACAAACAAGCGCGGATATTTTTTTATTCATGGAAAGGGGGGTCCTTTGGCGTACCGTGGAATGGAGAAGGAGAGGCGCATGAGTGCTACAAAAACTGGGATCGATGCTACCAGCGTTTTTAACAATTGCCTACTTTTATTTCTTGTTGAGACAAGAAAAATAAATCGCCGGATCGGGCGCAGTGTGATGGCGCTGTGCGTGCCAGATCATTTCGCCCAGGCAATCCATCATGGCGTGTTCGGCGTCGAGGGGTGAGCCGAGTTTTTCACTCAGTCGCAGGTGTTGCGCACGTACGCCGGGTGGCTGGTCGATTGAAATTTGTTCGCGAATCGACAGATGCATTGATAGATGCAAAAACGGGTTAGTGGCGCCGGCTTCAGGGGCGAAGTCACGATCGACATATTTGTCGCGGTTTTCCAGCACGTCGTGGTATTCCGGGTGCGCGGCGATGATCTCAACCGCAATGGTTTCGAGCGCCGTTAAGGGATTGGTGACGTCGCCGGTACGATATTTGCGCCATGCGTCGAACAAAAAATCGCGCGCCTGATCGCGGCTGGGGTTAAACATGAACGCTCCACATCATTCGACAAAGTCCTGTTTTTTCTTGAAGCCACAGAGATCAAACACCGGGCACTGTCCGCATTTGGGTTTGCGGGCAACACAGGTGTAACGACCGTGCAAAATCAACCAATGGTGCGCGTGTTGCATGAATTCCGCTGGTACCACTTTCAGCAATTTCATTTCAACCGCCACCACATCCTTGCCGGGCGCCATGCCCATACGATTGCCGATACGAAAGATATGGGTATCAACCGCCATGGTAGGTTGACCAAACGCGACATTCAGCACCACGTTGGCGGTCTTGCGCCCGACGCCGGGTAACGCCTCGAGTGCCTCACGCGAGTCCGGTACGTCGCCGCCGTGTTGATCAATCAATTTCTGACAGGTGGCGATGACGTTTTTGGCTTTATTGCGGTACAGGCCGATGGTTTGAATATAGGTGATGAGATTTTCCTCGCCGAGCTTGAGGATTTTTTGCGGGGTATTGGCCTTGGGAAACAACTTTGCCGTGGCGACGTTGACACTTTTATCGGTGGCCTGTGCCGACAAGATCACGGCGATCAATAACTCAAACGGCGTCGCATATTCAAGGTCGGATTTTGGATGCGGATTGATTTCCTGCAGGCGGCGAAAAAATTCATGCCGCGCATCTGGTTTCATCACATACGCTTCAGCCATGATCTGTGGCCTTACTCGTAGATGACAACCTCGCCATCTGCTCTTTGGCATTGAGCATGGCTTCGCGTTCGGACATATCGCGTGCCAGTCGGAGATTGTGAAAATTAAAACGGTCTCTCGCCTCGTTTGCGGCAAACATTGTCGGGAAGTTTGTGTCTTCAACCATCGTAATACAATCGACCGGGCAGGCGGGAATACACAATTCACACGCGGTACAAAATTGCGGCAACACGGTATGCATGAATTTATTGGCACCGATAATGGCATCGGTTGGGCAGGGCTTCAAACATTTGGCGCAGCCGATACACGCCGCTTCGTCGATCAGCGCCACACGGTGCGGCATGTGTGCACCGCATTCAAGGTCAAGCGGCATCAGCGATTGATCGAGCAGTGCCGCCAACTTGGCGATGCCATCGCCGCCGCCCGGTGGGCAACGATTGATCGGCGCACTTTCATTTGCAATCGCCTCGGCATAGGGCATACACCCTTGATAGCCGCATTTGGTGCATTGGGTCTGGGGTAGCAGGGCGTCGATTTGTTGGGCGAGGGTCAGCATGTGAACAACAATGCCTCAACGTCAATGGCGATACGGCTGAGTTGCTTTGCCACAGCGGGATTGGTCAATTGCCCGCCGTATAGCTGCACGCCTTTCAGTAAACCGACATCGTGTTGCAGTGCAGACTTAAAGCCATCACGCGCAAGGCTGGCAACATAGGCGGCAATCGAACTTGAAATCGCCTGACTCGCCGAACGCGGCACCGCGGCGGGCATATTCGCCACACAATAGTGAACGACGCCTTCTTCGATGTAGGTGGGTGCGGAATGGGTGGTCTCGTGCGAGGTTTCGCTGATGCCGCCGCCGTCGATGCCGATATCAATCAATACAGCGCCTTGTCCCATGCTGCGGACGTCGGCGCGCGTTAAACATTTCGCGCCACCGTGTTGATTGATCGCGCCGATCACCACATCGACCCCGGCGATGGCATTTTTCTTGACGTCGTCAGAAATTGCCGCAACCCGCGCGGATGAACCGAGCAATGCCGCCAAACTGTCCAGCCGCGCACCCGGGCGCGAAAGCACGGTGACGTGGGCGCCCATTTGTTGCGCCAACACCGCCGCTGCCGTACCCGCCGCGCCGGCGCCAACAATTAACACACGGGCATCGCGCAGCAACACACCACGACCGCCGTGGTTGGCCATCAGCCAGTGCGCGGCAATCGGGATGGCGAGTTGACCGGCGATGGCCGACATGGGGGCAAGCACCGGTCGATCACCATTTGCATCTTGTATGGCTTCAAACGCAATCGCCGACATCCGGCGTTCGATCAACGCTGCCGCCACATCGCGATTGGTGTGCAAAAGCAAAAAACAAAACAACATTGAATCTGGTCGGATCAGCGCGACTTCACTTGGCTGAATTTCTTTCACCTTGACGACGAGATCAGCGTTGTACGCCTGTGTGGCTGTTGTGACAATTTCTGCGCCGGCCGTCTGATAGTCGCTGTCCAAAAAGCCGCTCGCCGCACCTGCGCCGGTCTCGATACAAACACGGTTGCCGTTTGCTACCAGCATGGCGACCGTATCCGGCAGCAACGCCACGCGCCGCTCGCCATCCTTGATTTCTTTGGGCATGCCAATGATCACGATATGATCACGATATCACCGCGCCGGCCGGTTAATAGTACGCCGCACACAAACACCACCGTCATCCCAGCGCAGCAACCGTGTCAAGCGGAAGGCTGAATTTTCCATGTTTGATCGTTTTTTAGCATTGCATTCAGAATCGTCAGGAGCTTTCGCATGCAGGCCGTGATGGCAAGCTTTGACGGCTTACCAGCCGTCT
>JANPDI010000245.1:0-30469 GCA_031431435.1 Burkholderiales bacterium | reverse complement strand
ACCGCGCAATTTCAACTATCGATAAACCGGCTTGCAAAAAACAATCGAAACGCGTACGTTCCTCTTTGGTGAGGTGGTGGTAGGTCATCTGTGCTCCTTGCTCGGAAGGTAAGTCAGTCAAATGGCTCGTCGCCATCTCACTACCTTACCTCGGTTTACAAGTCGCACTTCGCTGTTGAATTTGCCAACTCGCCTATTGGCGGATGTCTTGAAGCAAAAATGGCTGGAAACACCCGCCAACAATGGGGTTTCAATTCCCGCTCTACCTTTGGATGCCATCCGGCGGTCCATGCAGGTCGTGAGCGCCAGCCTCAAATCTATCGTGCCAACGGCTGGATGCCCTGCCGGACTAGAAACGCGCGCATCGCCGCCGCCACACGCTGCGCCTCGGCCGGCGCAAACCCGCCGTGACCGCCACGCGGAACGGTCACAAATTCATTTACCACACCGGCCTTGTTGAGCGCATTGTGCAAGCTGACCGAGTGCGCATACGGCACCAATTTGTCGGCATCACCGTGAACCGTGAAGATCGGCGGCAAACCAGCGCGAACATAATGAATCGGTGACACACTGCGCGCCAGCGCCTCGCGATTTGGCGCGGCGCCCAGCCATTCAATCGCGTAGTGTTTGGCGTTGGGGCCGCTCAACAAATCCTCGACATCGGTGATACCAAAATTGTTGATGATGGCCGCCACCGTCAGCGGCGGCTCGCTGCCACTCACCCAGCGGGTCGCATCATCGGTGGCGCAGGCGCGGTCAAACGGATTGCCGGCCGGCAACATGCCGGTGATCAATGCCAGATGTCCGCCAGCCGAGCCGCCGGTCAAAACAATCTTACTGGTATCAAGCTTGTAGTCTTTTGCGCGCCGCGACAACCAGCGCAATGCGCAGCGGGTGTCTTCCACCGCGGCAGGTGCCGGCGACACACGCCCGAGACGGTAGGCCACATTGGCAACCGCAAAACCCATTTGCAAATACGGCAGCAGATATAACACTGCACTCTCTTTGCGTCCCTCGACCCAGCCACCGCCGTGGAAAAACATCACCAACGGCACCGGGCCGGTGGTGTTTTGCGGTAAATACAAATCGAGCTTGAGTTCAACGTTATTGGCCGTCGAATAGGTCAGATTGGCTTGCACAATGTAGCGGCCGCCGAGCGTGTCGGCGAATTGAACGGCTTCAGAGACCGCTGGCGCCTCAAGCGCAGCCGACCATGATGGCGCCAAGCCGATGATCGCCACCACCATCCACCCACCCAACTGTAAAAATAATGGCGCCATCACATCCCCCTTAAAGAAATAATTAAACGACTGTCCGACAACCTTAAACATACCGTTTTATTTGAACCGCCGCCACAGTCGCACCAGAAGCGGGCGAATAAGCAAATGAACGATCGCCGACAACGCCGCGATCACGGTGCCGATAATCGTCGGCAGTACCGCACCAACCGCCAGCGTCATGCCGAGCACGAAACCCAATACACACTCAGCGCGATACACCGGCAACAATATTGCCAACAACAATATCGCTTGAAACAAATATTCCGCCGCCTTGGGGTATCCGTTTGCAAACGAGAATGCCAGCGAGGCCGCAAACAACAATGCGCCGAAAAAACCAAACATGACGCCAGTGGGAATGTTTGGTTGTGCCGAATCCCCGGACATGCCCCGCCCGATGCGCTGCCGAACCCGGCCGGTGACAAACCACGTCAGCGCCGGCAGCCACAACAACCCCCACCAGTTTGAAATTGACGGCATATCATTGCGCGCCAAAAAATGATGGCTAACCACGCCGCCATGGAAATATTCCCAAGCGACATGCGCCATCACGGCCAGCGCGACCAGAAACACAAACGCATAACGATTTTGATTGGTCAGTTGAATGTTCAATGGCTGTCCTTGTGTGGAAAAAAATATCGGTCGCTCTATCAGCCGTCGATGCGGATGAAGCGCGGCCGGCATTTGCCGTCGATCTCGATCTCACCAAAAAACATCGTATGCGGCCGCACCCACCAACCCGATGTGTTGTAGAGCGGCCGGTACACCACCAATGCTTCCAGTGTTTCGCTGTGCCGCGCGACACCAAGGACCTCGTATTCGCCGCCTTTGTAATGGCGATACCGACCAACGGTTGTCTCTGGCAACGGGGGCATTAAATCGGACCCACCTGGTTCAGCAATTTTCATGTCATCTCGCCAAGGGCTCTTACAAAACGGTTAGAAGCTCGAGCCCGGCTGCTTGAGAAATTCGATCTCTTCAGCCGTCGAAACACGCCCGAGAATGTCGTTACGATGCGGATAACGACCAAAGCGATCAATGATCGCTTTATGGCGAAGCTCAAATTCGAGATTGTTCTGTATGCCATTTGCTTCAAACAATTTAAGCGCAACGTCGTGAATGACCTTTGATTCGCTGTGCATAAACGGCATGTACATGAATACCCGCTCGTCCGCCGTCAATGTCTGATCGGCACCAACCGCCACCGCCTCCTGTGCCAACACCAGCGCCAACGCATCGCTGGCAAACGCGGCGGCTGTTCCGCGATACATATTGCGTGAAAATTGATCGAGCACGATGATCTCGGCCAGTCTGCCGATTGGCGCATTTCGCCATTCATACAGCTCGCAACAATTCGCCTGCGCGTGCAACGCCGTAAAGCGGTCTCGGATGCGTTGGTCAAATGCAGCGTCAACCTTCCAGCGTTGGGCCGGGGTGATTTCGTTGAACCAAAAATTGTGGATGGTCAGATGCAAGATTGCCTCGAATTGCATGGGTGAGCAGACTGATTGCTTATCATCGCGCATTCGCCGCCAATTTACAAAATATATTGTCAGGATCTGCCGGCTCACACCATTTTTCCGCTAAATTTTCGATTGTGGTCAGTCAGAATTGATTATCTTTCCATCCGTCAGGGCGCCCATGAACCGATGTTTCCCCATATTGATTAACATTGCCGTGCTTGCCGCGGCACCCGCCCATGCCGCTTACAAATGTGTGGTGGATGGCACAACCACTTATCAGGAGCGGCCCTGTGATCAGGACATCCGGAAAAAGGGCGGTGAAACAATCGTTGCACCGCCGCCGCGTCGTGCCGATTTGATTGGTGATCTGCCGACCGTCAGCAAAGCGGAAAACGACCGACGCAAAGGGCTGGTGAAGAGCGAGTTGGAGCCATTTGCACGCAGTGCATTTGCGGCACTCAAAGAGGGCCGCATCATGGACTATCGAGACATGAGCTGCTTGCGCCTCCGACAGTCAATGAAGCGGCCTGCCATCAAGGAAATGTTGAAGGGCGAAGGTGTGAGTTTTACCAAACGCCAAATCGTGCTCGGTAAATTAGAGCCTGGGCAGGTGCCGGAAATGATGACCTTCCAGGCAACCGAATTCAAAGAGCCGGGTAAAACCTGGCACCGGCCGCCGGAGCAGCTGTATGTCAACATCACGCTCGAATGGGAAAGTGGCAGGCTTTGTAGCAACGGCATCAGCACCTGGAGCAAGGAAATTCGCTGACGCCGCGCTGACCAACCGTTAAAACGGCCCAAGACCAGAAAGTGACAACGCGACTCGTTGCTATTCAGGTGGTGTGGAACCGGCGGCGGGATGCCATCATTTTCCCCGCCGCATAAAAAACGTCACGCCCTGCACCGCGAGCGCCGCGGCGACCGCCAACACAAATGCCTGCGCGATACCTTGTTCCACCAGCAGCCACGCCAGCACAAAACAGAATGTCGCCAGCGAATAAACGCCGCGCACCAAGCCGCGAAACAAGGCAATCGCGTGTGCGCTGCCCGAACGGCGATGAATAAAGATCGCCAGAATGGGTGATAACAATGGCGCAAGTGCGGCGATGCCGCTCCACGCCGGACCCAGCGTTTGCGCCGCACCCGTGACCACCAGTGTGAGGACCACCCCGGCGGCCATGCGCGCGAGCAATTCAGTTACAGGCAATGGGCTGGGCGCGGTAATCGCCGGTTGTGGCGGATACAACAACGGCGCAATCAATAACGACAACAGCGCCACCAACGCGGCGCTGCCGAGGCTAAACGCAATGCTCGACACAATAAACGCCATGACAAACCATGCGGCCAAGCCCGACAGCGTCGCGATGATCCAACCGCGTTTGCCAGTGGACAGACGCGCCGCCCAGGCATAGGCCACACCAAATGCAATGACCGTCGACACCGACGCCAGCGTCGACACGGCCGCACCGGCGGCAAAGGTCACCCCCTGCTCAAGGCTCAATAAAAACAGGATCGGCCCCACCACCACCGGCAGCCCGGCGAGCCAACCCGCAAAACTCGGACCGAAGCGTTTTCCGGCGAGCGAAATAATCGCCAGAAATAACGGGACGAGTGTCAGCTTTAGCAGCAGCATCGGCTGGACATTGTTTGTTCGGACGCTTGACCCACCCTAGCGCCCGGTCAAAATCGCCACGCGACGATGCGGCTTTTCTTTTGGCCCTGCGCCATGTCGACGGTTTCCACCCGTTGGGCACTCACGTCTCGTAACGCGGCATAAATTGCCGGCAGACTTTCCTCGCGCGACACCAGCGTGCTGAACCACCCCACCTGCGTGCGCCAATTGCCGCTCTCGGCCACCATACGACACACAAACCCGACCTCGCCACCGTCGCACCATAGCTCCGCCGCTTGACCGCCAAAATTGCGTTTGGGATTTGATGTTGCTTTATCCGCTTTATCCGCTTTATCCGCTTTACCAAGGTTTTTCCATTTGCGGACCGCACCCGCTTCAGCCTCACGCGCGGAGGCGTGAAACGGTGGATTGCAAAACACAAAATCGAAGCGATCATCCGGCGCGAGAATGCCCGCAAAAATTTTCTGCGGTGAGGCTTGCCGCCGGAGTTCGATCGCGCCCGTGAGGCCGGCGTTGCCGTCCACAATCTGTTGCGCGGCAGCGAGTGCCGCCGCGTCGCAATCACTGCCGACAAACCGCCAGCCGTATTCATGGTGGCCGATCAACGGATAAATGCAATTCGCACCGACGCCGATATCGAGTACTCGAATAGCCGACCCACGCGGAATGACACCATTGTTGTCGTTGGCGAGTAGATCCGCCGCAAGATGAACGTAATCCGCACGGCCGGGAATCGGCGGGACCAAATAGCCGGGCGGAACACGCCATGATTCGACGTCGTAAAACGCTTTCAACAGCGCGGCGTTCAGCGCCATCACGCCGGCAGGGTTGGCAAAGTCGATGGTCAATTCACTGGCGTCAAACGGATTGGGGACAAGAAATTCTTTCAGCGCCGGCAAGGCTGCCACCAGTTGCGCAAAATCGTAGCGGCCACGATGGCGATTGCGTGGATGCAGGCTCAACTTTTCGAGGACAGGTTTACGAATCGCGGGTGGTGTTTCATGCGCGGCACGTTTGGCGTGTTTGGCGGGCGGTGCGGGTTTTGCATGCATGTTGGTTGTGGCCGGTGAATGGTGATGGTGCAAACAAACGCATGCAGACAAATGGCAAAACGTCAGGAAACACGGATATTTTCAGACAGAAACGTCCAGAGATGCCGGTGGATATTAGCCTATCGGCAAACAATCGCGCTGCGTTGTCGATTGTTTGCCGCAAGGATCGGTTGTATGGCGGCTAACGTAACTTCCTGCCGCGCTCGCAAATGCTGCCGCGCCCGTTCTGAAAGGAACAGTCAACCCAAACACCGTTTTCATCTTTGATCACCGAAATACGTTTGTTGTCATCGCCGGGTTTTCCCGGTTCCGGACGGCCGTCCCACCACATATCGACCTTCAGGTTGACCGAGCATTCCCAAACGTCTTTCGGTTCAATTATCTGGCGCTTGCAATCGTCCTTGCGAACTTCATAAAGCCGCGCGCGGAGCGTGCCGCTTTTGCCGGTGGCCGTCAGCGTGACTGGCAACCCGCCGGCCGCTTCGAGCAGTGCGTACTGATGAAACATGAACCCGCGCAAGACAGACTCGGGCGGCTCCTCGTTGAAGTCAATTTGCTTCGCCACAGGCTGCCCGGCATTGGTGATCGACAGCGATTTTGCCGACGGGGTTGGTGGCGGATCGTGTTTCGAACAGGCGGCAAGAAAACCGCACGCCAACACAAACACGGGCAAGAGAAGGAACGATCGAGCGACGTCCGCCCCCGGCAGCTGGTCTGGCATCAGCCCGGTGCGCGCGCGGCCGGCGTGTCGTTGGCTTTTTCGGTCGGGGTCACACCGACGTACAGCTCGGCGACGATTTGCTCGGCCAGCGTCGGGATGAATGCCTCTGAATACCCACGGTGCACAGCGGCGACCCTGCCATCTTTGCCGATGATCAGCATGTGTGGAATGCCGTTGACACCAAACGCCCCGGCGTAACGTTTGTCGCGGTCGTTGGCGACGAGGATTTTGTATTCGCTCATTTTGCGAAAGGCTTCGCGGAACACGTCGCGCTCTTCAATATTGACGGCCACCACCTGCAGAATGTCCTTCGAGACCTTGCGTTGCAGTGACTCAAGGTAGGCGATTTCGGCGCGGCACGGCGCGCACCAGGTTGCCCAGAACGTCACCACCAATACTTTCCCGGCAAATTGCGTGGTTTCGACGAGTTTGCCGTCACGGGTGAGTCCCAGCGGGGCGGGCGGCACATCACCCTTTTTGACCTTTAACGCGGGTTGCTCACTTGCACCAACGCCGCCTGCCATCAGCACAGCCAGCGCGGCCGCCACAATCCACCCGGACATGGTGGCCGATAAACAGCGGGGAAAAGGTGGCTGCATGGCGATTCCTGGGAAAGAGTGTGGTGTGGACTGTAACGCATCGCGCCCTACAGGACATGTAGGTTCTCGAAATACATTAAAATTCTCACCGCATTAAAAAAAATCAGCAACGACACCTACCCATAAAGGACCCAATTTGGGCCCTTTATGCATTGCATTATCATGTCTGCATGCGGCCAAAAGCCGTCCTTCCCTACGGGGGTTCAATTGCATCTGTTTCCGCTAGTTATCCCTGACTCCAGAGCAGCCTGACTTAAATTGACCACTAGACAGAGCTACGCCTAAGGCGTATAGTTCTTCCATGTATACGGTCGTCGAAACTGTCCTGTTCCAGAAGCAGTGGCCGCTCTACTGGAGCGAAGACGAGCGGGGTGAGTTCGCGGCGTACATCGCCGAGTATCCGGATGCCGGTGACGTAGTACCCGAATCTGGTGGCATCCGAAAAGTCCGCTGGCGGCGAAAAGGCACCGGAAAATCTGGAGGTGTTCGCGTCATTTACTTTACGCGCACAGTGGATGAAGAGATCGTGCTTCTGACGTTGTACGCGAAGGCCAAGACCGACAACATCACAGGTGCAAAGTTAAAGGAGATTCGTCATGCCCTCGAAAACTAAACCACTGACAGGAAAGCAACTTCTTGCCTTTGAGGCGACGCGCGACCTCGCCGCTGATTTACTTGAATCAGTGCGACAGATGAAAACAGGGAAAGTGCAGGTAGTTCTATCACCCGCAATAGAGGCACGCGAACGTACTGGCTTGTCGCAATCGCAGTTCGCCACATTGCTGGGTGTGTCAGTGCGCACGCTTCAGGGATGGGAGCAAGGCCGAAAGCAGCCAAGTGGCGCGGCGCGTACCCTTTTGACGATAGCGCGAACAAATCCGATGGCGTTGTTGGCAGTCGCCGGCAAGTAGGCATAATCGGCCAATAGCGGCGCTTCCTGAGTACTTTCTGATTTCATAGTTTGATTCGCCGAATAAAATGAAAGACAATTTGCCTCTGAGCCCTCGTATTGTTTGATTCAATCGGAATTTTGATCTGTTGTTGGTTTCATATTAGGAGACGCCAATGCAAATTCACAAACTCTCGCTCCTTGCTTGTGCAGCGTTATTTGCTGTAACTGCACCTGTTACTGCGCAGAATCCACTCTCTGCCCAAGCTAAGTTAGCCACCGCTAAGTTCGCGGGAGCCTGCGGGATTCTTGACTCGATGATCAATGTCCAAAAGGCGACAGGTATTCCCGGCGGCGATGACTTCGTTACGCGCTTTTGGGCCGTCGAGGCCGCTCGGCTTGGACTTTCTGTGAAGAGCCTGTCGGATCGCTGTGATCAGTCAATCATCGCGTATGAAAAACTGTGGAAAGCTAGCGAGCCAGCACGAAAATGAGCGTTTCCAACTTTGCGGCGATCGACAACAGGCTTCAGACGTTCTTTCGAATGTCGCTAGCGGTAAGCCGGATAGCCCCACTTTCGGCGTCGCCATGAATCGAGATAGCGATTTGATCAAGGCGTTAGGATTCGTGGCTCTTTATGCAGCATACGTGGAGGAAGGAGTCGATATTGTCATGTTGCGCCTCTCCAAAACAAAACCCTATGACGAGTCTCAAAGTAGACTCCCCACGAGCAGGAAGATTGCTTGGTGCGAATCGGAACTGGCAACGCTAAATAGCCCAGAAATCACTCGGGTGACTGGCTTATTAGGGGAAGCCAAACGTCTATTGGTGTTGCGCAATGAAGTAATCCATGGTCGCATTTATGTGGGATTCGAAAGAGGGGAGATGCTAGCGTCTGGACGGATGGGGGTTCCTGATAGATCAATAACTGCAGACGAGCTATACGATCTTGCAGAACAATTGCACGCGGTTCAAGCCGCACTCCCGTGCATTGATTCTTTCGCGACAATACGCGCAATCGAGGCAAAACAGCCCGATCCAAAATTGCGCTGAAATAACACGCTTCGGTCCGCCAAGCTTTTCTTGACCGAACGAACGACGGCTTTCGGGAAAGTTGAATAGCAGCTTTGGGTCAGACTCGGCGGTTCCCAGTGAAAAATGGCGGACATACAACCCGATGCCGAGCCGGGAAATCCCGCCGCAATTGAAGACCTTGAAACCAAGACTGAGGATTGGCGCATCTTTATTGAGAATCGCGTCGGATTTTTCAATCTATTCTGAGAATTCGTCGGAGATTATTCTCAATGACGATTCTTCAGTCGCTGATTTCAAATGGGGTGCTTTGGAAGGTATTTAGAGAACCTACAGGACAACACGTTTGCACCAAACAGTGACAGACCACGATTGTTCGATGACCGGCTACTTTGCAACCGGTGGCGCCACGACCTTCAATGCGCCTTGCACCTTGACGTACCGCATGATGTTGATGAAGGTGTCGGTCCAATACACGCTACGATTCGCCGCCAGGTAACGCAACAATTCCTCGTGCGCTTGCCGGGACACGCCAAGATAGTCGCCACCGATGCCATGAAACGTAATGTTGGCCATGGTGCCGGCACGCGCGGCGCGCTGGACCAGCGCGATCAACTCTGCGCCGCTTGTTTCGGACGGCACGGCGACGCCGACCGCGTACGGGTCGAGCGTTTTCATGTCGGCCACCACGCCGCCGACCACCGACTTGATTGCCACAAAGTCGCTTTTGATGAGATCAAGGTAGTTTTCGCCACCGGCCTTGAGATCGCCGCACGGCGCGGTGAAGGTGCGTTCGCGCCGGCCATCGATCGCGTGCAGCAGGGTATTGCCAACACGAATTTGCGCCGCCAGTTGGGCGGCGCTGATACGATCCAAGTCATTGTCAGCGGTGACCCATTTGCGGTCGGGTGCTGAGCGCGAGCATTGGTGAAATAGCGTGTGGTTCGCCAGTTCGTGCCCTTGTGCGGCAGCCGCACGCCATTCGGCCATACGTTGATTCACCGTCTTGCTGCTTAGCGTCAGGTAGAAACTGGCGTTGAGGCCGGCCTTGTTGAGCGCCGGAATGGCGGTGTCGAGCTGACTGTCGAGCGCGTCGTCGTAGGCCAGACTCACCGCCGCCTTGGCGCCGTTCGGCCAGAGAAATGATTGTTCGCCTGCTGCTGCAGTTCGTGCCGTGGCGGCGATGCAAAAAACAAGCAGCGCGATTGCAACGTGTTCCCACGTTTGACGCACGCGGAGGATGATCGGCCGCTGGGGAATACCATCCGGAAATCCTGGTTTCTTTTGCATGGGTGCCTTAGCTGGCGATTGCGATGGCGCGCGTCCGCTCTTTTGAATTGCCGCCGTATGCATTAAATCATTTTGTCGTCGTCAGAAGGTAAATCACGCCGCGCCTCCTGATTGTGATCGGAAGCCCGTGCCTTTGCCGGCGCCGGCGCCGGCGCCGTCGAAGCTGCTCTCGACGACTTTACCTGCTTGCGCAAATGCATCCCGGCAAATGATCGACTTGAATGATTTGCCATCTGCAAAGAACGTGATTTTTTCCGACAGGGCGCCATCGCCATCCGGCCACCATCCACCACCGCCGGCAATTTCCTCCCACGGTTTGCGCCGGTTTGGGCGGCGCGCCGCTGGTGCCCGGCGTTGACGCTGGCCGCGTATTCGCGCCGATTTCCTGCAGACCGGCCTGCTCGGTGCGCGAGCGCACGGAACGAAACGACATTTTTCCGTAATGTCCCACATTCAAACCTGATCTCATCAGCCGTGCCCCTGATTGACCGCACCGTGATGAATGCTTGTTGCCATGCTGACGATAAACGGCGGCGCGTCACGGCTCGTTCGGGTCGTCGTTACGTCGTAAATGTATGGCCCCACTGGAGAAACCCATGAACACAATCCGCAAAACCACCCTCGCCTTGCTGGCACTGACGGCGTCGGCGATATCGACACTGGCATCAGCGCAAATTACGTTTTATGAAAACGAAGACTTTTCCGGTCGCACCTTCGTGACGACCAACGAAGTTGCAAACTTTAACCAGTATGGATTTAATGACCGCGCGTCCTCGGCCGTGGTTCAACGCGGGCGCTGGGAGATTTGTGAGGATGCACGATTCGGCGGGCGTTGCGCCGTGCTGCGGCCGGGTCGTTATCCTTCATTGGCCGCGATGAGTCTCAACAACCGCATCTCATCCACACGTACAGTAGCGGGCAACAGACGCGGCAATGACATTCGCTACGCACCGTCGCCGCCTGCCGGCCAAATCACCTTCTATGAAAGCGACGGCTTCCGTGGCCGCTCGTTCACGACAGACACTCAACTCAGCAGCTTCGAGCGGCAAAATTTTAATGACCGCGCTTCATCGGTGGTCGTGACACGCGACGTTTGGGAGGTGTGTGAGGAAATTTGGTACGGTGGTCGTTGTGTCACGCTGCGCCCCGGACGTTATGGTTCACTCACCTCAATGGGATTGAGTGACCAAATTTCGTCCGCCCGGATTGTCAGCGCGAACGAACGTCAGGAAGACTATCGTTATCCGCCGGCAACCAACACACCGACGTTGTCGCAGGTGACGTTTTACGAAAACAACGATTACCAAGGCCGCTCATTCACCACACGCAATCAAGTTGAAAACTTCGAACGTTATGGCTTCAACGACCGCGCCTCCTCGGTTGTGGTTGAAGGCGATTCGCGGGAGGTTTGTGAAAACGCAAACTTCGGTGGCCGCTGCGCGATCCTGCGCCCCGGACGCTACCCATCGCTCTCGTCGGCCGGATTAAACGACCGTATCTCGTCGGTTCGTATGGCCAACGCCGGAACCACAACACGCAATGACGACAGACGGTACAACTATCAGCGCCGTAACGAAGAGCGCTTATATGAAGCGCGTGTGACGTCGGTACGCGCCGTGGTCGGCACACCCGAGCAGCGCTGCTGGGTCGAACGTGAGCAGGTCGCCAGCACCCAGAGTCAGGCCAACGTGCCGGGCGCAATTGTCGGCAGCATCCTCGGTGGCATTCTCGGCCATCAGGTCGGCGGTGGCCGCGGCAAGGACCTCGCCACAGCGGGCGGCGCCATCGCCGGTGCTGTGGTCGGATCAAAAGTCGGCCAAGACGGCAGCGGGCAAGAGGGCTATACACAAAACGTCCAACGCTGCGAGAACATACCCAGCCAGAATCGCCCGGCTTATTGGGACGTCACCTACGAATTTCGCAATCAGGAATATCGTCTCCAGATGACTTCGCCGCCGGGCGCGACCGTGACCGTGAACGAGCAGGGTGAACCCCGCGCATAACCGGGCTTGGGGCTAAGCAATCAGCCCCAAGCGTTCAGGAGGCCACGATTAAGTGGCCGGTCTTGACCAGTATCGTACAACCTTCAACGCTGAATGGTTTGTGCATGCTCATATGCGGGCTGCGGATCCACGTGCCGGCAGGGTAGCGGCCAAACTCATCCTCGAAAATGCCGTCGAGTACAAAAATCTCTTCGCCACCATGGTGGCGATGCGGATTGAAATAAGTCCCCGGTGCCCATCGAACAAGCGCCGTATGTTCCGTCGCAAACTCGGCGAGTGGCAGCACCGTCAGCCCCGCCACCATGCCTTGAAACCAGCCGGCGCTGCGGGTATCGACCACCACGCGTTCGAGGTCTTCGGGCTGCATGTGTCGCAGCTTCACAAACAGCGTGCAGCCTCCGGCAGACGATGGCGCATGGGCCGAGCCGGGCGGGTTTTTGATGTAGCACCCCGGACCGTAACTGCCCTGTTCATCTTCAAAGGTGCCCTCGAGCACGACAATTTCTTCGCCAAGCGCGTGGGTATGTTGGCTGAACAACGAGCCCGGTGCGTAACGGACAATTGAGGTCGCACGTGCCACCTCGCCACCATCGCGTTCGATCAACTTGCGTTGAACACCTGCAATCGGTGAATCCAGCCAAGGGAGGGCGTCATGATGAACAACGGCGCGTTGCGACAAGTCGGCATGAATTTGCATAACGTCAATTCTAGCGCCACGGCGATCAACGCCCTGCGGCGGATGTTGGTTTCTTTTCGCCGGCACCGGCGATTGCCTTCACACCCACATCCGCGCGCGCCTGACTGACCAGTGCCGCGCACTTGCTGTCTTGATCCTTGCCGAAATCCAGCAGCGGCAGCAATGCGCCGAGTCCACCGGTGGCCACACCAAGTGCGACCGCCAGGCCGCCGCGCGCGAACACACCCCCCAGTTCCGGCCTGACTCTCGGTGATTGGAATGAGCCCGTCACCGCAATGGGACCACGTAACGTGACGAGGCTGAAGCCTTTGGCGCGCGAGGCAATTCGCAAGTTCAGCGATTCGTCAATGAAATTAATATCGCCCTGCCCGACCACATTGACCTTGGTGGTATCGAGCACCAACTCTTTGACAATGAAAATACCCTTGACCGCTTTGAAGTTTGCGACGGCACAGCGAATCGGGATTTGTTTGTCGCCGCCCACCAGTAGCAGCAGCGAATTCGCGATATCAAGATTAGCGAGACGAACGGTGAGCTCGCCCACCGAGCCGCCGTCCATCACCAGCGCCGCCTCGCCGTTGGCGGTTGCCATCATTTGCGCAACCGAATTGCCGCCACCGTGCAATTTCGCGCGGCCGTTGATCAACCCGGTATCGGCCGCGGCGAGTGTCGAGCCGGGGAATAATTTGCCCAGTTGCAGCCCGGTCGCAACAATGTCGGCACGGGTGGCAATACGCGGCTGGCGTCCGTCCATTTCAATTTGTGAGACAAGGTGACCACCAGCCACCCAGAAATCGAGCGGCGCAAGTGTCAGCACACCATTACTGACCAACAGATGTACCTGCATTTTTTCGATCGGCAGGTTGGCGGTGATGATCCTCTCACCACGCAAGCGCACATCCACGTCGGCTGCCTGCAGTTTCTCCAGACTAAACGGTTCGGTTGGCAACAGTTTGTTGCTCGACGGAGGGGCCTCGGCGGTACGCGAGCCGCGATCAGCACCAATGAAGCCCCCAAGGTCTGCCATCAAGAGCTTTTGTGATGTGAGTGTGGCGGTGAGTTTCTGCGGCGTCGGCGTACGGTCAACTTCGAGCACGCCGGCAATATCGCTTTGCCCAACGATTCCCTTGACGTCACGGAATTTCCAGACTTGGTTGATGTGATCCAAAAATCCCGTGAACCGGTAGGCGGGCGTCGGCGGAAACGGCACACCGACAAGCGGATAGAGTTGCGCGAGGTCGCTGCCCTCGATGTTGAAATTCAACTGCTCACCCGCCAGCCGCAGCGGATCCAGCAGCGCGCCGGCGACACTTGCTTTGGTGGCACCGATGATCGCCTTGGCACGGATCGGATAAGGGTTTTCCGGCGTGCGCAGGCTGAGCAGCGCGCCGCCACGCGCTTCAAGCGTCGCCGGCATGCCATTAAACATTCCCTTGCCGGCAATGGTGAGTTGCTCTTCCGGTTTATCAAGGCTATTTGTCGATGTCTTCACCGCCAGCGTGAGGTCCGTTTTTTTGCCGGGGTCGCGGTAGATCACACTACCTTCATCGATGCGCAGTGCGCCGATATGCGGCAATGTCCGCGACGGTGTGCTGGTATTGAATATCCAATTCGGCGCGCCCGGCGGAACCGTGACGGCGGGATTTGTTTCAAACACAACACGCGGCTTGGATAACACGAGCATCGGGATGTCGAGTGTTCCGCGGAAAAGCTTGCCAAGGTCAACGCTCATTTCAACCCGCTTAATGTCGGCCATCTGCGGTTCGTGGCTCCAACCAGCATTGCCAAATACAACGTCGTTGGCGATCAGGCGCGGCTGAAATAGAGACGGCGACAGCGCAATATCAAGGTCGCCATTAATGGCGAACGTACGTCCGCTGGTGGTACTCACCCAATTTGAAATTGGTCCCCGCAGCCAGTTCCAGCCGAACAGGAAAATGAGCAACGCGCAAATGGCGAACAATGCGATTACGCCAGTCAGCAAGATGCCGACAACCACCAACCAGCGCGGACGCGGCGCCGTCACCACCTTACTCGCGGCATCGGGTTGATTGGGATTGTTGGGCGCGCGCGGTTGATCGAGTTCGATGGGTTTCACCTTTTGATGCATTGGCTGAGATTGCGCACGACCGAACGCCAACATTCACGCGTCATCCGCATCCGCACCCGGCTGGGGATATTTTTGTGGATGCAGGGCGGCGTGATGGGTGACCGTGGCGCGCATTTGGTTGAACGCTGGTCTGCGTTCGTGGGTCGATGATGCACCGCTTGGGCCGGGCTGTCGGTACGGCCGCGCACCGACGCTGGTGAGCGGCACGCTCTGTCAGCATGATGGCGAATTGCGAATGGCAAAACACCACGCTGGACGGGCGTTTTCAGACTAAAGTGCCTGAATATGCCCGTCGATATTAGGGTTTGTTGAATGGGCCGAGCCTGCCCCCTGTATTCAATTGCCGATACGCGCCGGCAACGACCGGACGCCTATTGCAAAAAAGTCTCTTCGGCCGGCCTGGGTTGGCCGCTCCCAAGCCTAACTGCTAAATCCATTCTCTTTCGGTTTTTCAAGCAGCCGGGGCATTTTCATAAAGTGCCAATAACCGCCGTTGACGGGTTCCTTCTCAGCATTCGTGCCTTGAAAATCAATGCGGATGGCCAGCACCAATTCATTTGCAGCGGTCTTTGCAAAATAATCGGTCTGTGTGATTTTCTTGGGCAGTTCAGGAACGATGCCGAGCACCCGCGCCGCCGCTTCGTTCCGCGAATGGTCAGTCACCACCACCTGGTGCCAACCTTGTCCCACACAAGGCATCTCTTTGTCAGACTTGGTGGTATAGCCGAGTGACCGTCTACTACCACCCGGACCGGGAATTTTGTCCGCCAGATACAGCACCGTTTCCAGCGGGTTCGGGTCGATCGCAATATACGCATTTCTGCCGACTGACAGGCCAAACAGCATTGGCGCATACCAGCGAAAGTGCTGAACGGTCTCGCCGTTTTCTTTCAGCAGCGACCCTGCAGACAGATTCGACAGCTGCCAAACCCCCTGGACTTTTGGACAAGCCGTAAATCGCGTGCTCTCGACAGGACCATATTGATCCGCATAGGCCTGTGCCACCGGTGGTGCTGGTGATCGACTGCATCCGGGAATGGCTATCAGGATGGCGCAAATCGAAACAGTCGAAAATAGCTTCATGCAGAGTGTCCTTTTGTTGGCGAATCGGAGAGTGTTTTGAGAAGATGCTTTCGCAAAAGTGGCGCTGGCCGGCAGATCAGGCCGTTCTGTCGCATCAGGTGCCTGATCAGATTCTACTTTCCACGACAGCACAACAGGCGGCCGACCACCATTTTTTTGAGTCGGAAATAGGCACCGGCTGCCGCCGCATCCAAATGCTGTTGCCGTTGCGTCATACCTCAATCGCGCCAAAAACGATGCCGGCTTCGTTCAATTATTGATTGGGATCCATATGAAAACTATTCAATGTTTTGCCGTTGGGCTGCTTTGCCTCGTTGCGCACGCAGCGCTGGCGCAAGCGCCAACGGACGCGGAAAAACGCAAAGAAGATCTCACACAGTTCCGGCGCGATTTTTTCGACAAAGATAAGTCTTATTCGCCCGCTGCACGACGTGAGGCAGCGCAGCAACTTGTTGAACTCGAGAAGAACCTTGCCGCGCTCGGGCAGACCGAGTTTGAATTATCAATGTCGCGCATCGCGGCGCTGGGCGATAACGGCCACAGCGGCGGGTCACCATCGTCGCGCTCGCGCCGCTACGAACGTGCGGACCTGCGGCTGGTGCCATTTGGCGAGGATTTCTACGTTCTGCGCGTCAAGTCCGAGAATGCCGATTTGCTCGGTGCCCGTCTTGTTTCGATCGACGGCGTGCCGATGTCCATGTTGCGGCCAATCTATCGCTCGCTCGAGGGTGGCACCGCGGCGTGGCGTGATCGTACCGCACCATATTTCCTTGAGAGCCCGCCACAGTTGCGCGCGCTTGGTGTTGCGAAGGATAAAGCACCGTCGCCACCGGTCTATGGTTTTGTTACCGTCGAGGGCAAAACCGTCGAACGCACCTTCACCGTCTCGCCTGCCGGCGCCGACCGCGTCGGTGGCAACGCCACACGCTGGATGTTTCCGGTGTTGGCCCCGCTCGAAGACCGCGCCTGGAAAACCCTCGTTGAGCCCGACCGCGCACCTTGGGCTTTGCAAGAACCGGTCAACCGCTTGCGGGTGCGGCACGACGCTGCGCTGAATGCAGTGGTGATCGACATGCGGCAGTCGAACAACAGCGCCGAGGTGAAGCTCAGGGACTACTTCGGCGCGGTCGAAAAACTGATTGAGGAAACCAAACCGGTGCACCTGGTGCTGGACCTTCGATTGAATGGTGGCGGCGATCTCACCCAGACGCGCGATTTTGCCGAACGCCTGCCCAAGCTGGTGAAGGGGCGCCTCTTTGCGCTTACCAGCCCGTGGACGTTTTCGGCGGCGATATCGACACTGGGCTACTTAAAACAAGCCGCACCGGATCGGGTGACGATTGTGGGTGAAGCCGTTGGAGATCGACTGGAATTCTTCGCCGAGGGCAAAAGCACGGCACTCAAGCACTCAGGGGAGAGATTTCTTCACGCGACGGAGCGTCACGATTACCGCGGCGGATGCGCCAAATTTGACGACTGCCACCGCGCTGTGGTCTCGCGGCCCATCGCGGTGGCGTCACTCGACCCGGACATCGCCGCGCCGTGGACCATCGAGGCGTATCGCGCCGCACGTGACCCGGCGATGGAGGCGGTGGCGAAGGCAATTCGGTAGCAGTCCTTCGCGTGAAGCACGGCAAACTCGAAATGGCAACGTGCGCGGCCAACAATAACCCAATGCGGCCAGGTTCGATTTATTGGCGTTGCAAAAATTCGACCCTGGACTTCCCAGGATTTAATGGACAGCTTGGTGTCCCTGTGCCGCTCAGATTGCACGCCCCGATAGACCATGATCATTTCGATTGCGCAAAAAAAAAGCCGCGGACCGAAGCCCGCGGCGTTATTGAGTGATATCCGCTTAGAACGTCTTGCGAATGGTCACGCCGATGGTGCGCGGTTGGTTGGTTGCAAAACCAAGCCGTGCACGACCGCCGCGTTCGCGATCAAAAGACAGCAACGCCTTTTCATCAGTGAGGTTATTGACATAGAGGATTGCCGAAAGTCCGCGCGCAAAGTCGATACCCGCACTCAAGTTAACGACGTTGTACTTAGGCAGTTCGAGATTGACGGTTGTCGAAGCGCTTGCCGGTGCACCCTGAAAAGGCAATCCGTGCGTGAAGGTGCGCGGGTTGTTCTCCTGGTCCGAAGGCTGCGTGAAGCGGCTTCCCACGTGTTGATAAGAGGCGCTGACATATGAGTCGAGTCCGGCCAAGTTGAAGTAGTAGCTAAATCTGGCGGTGAACGAAAGCTTCGGCACCGATGGCAAGCGGTTGCCATCACGAATGCCACCGAGCACTGCCCCGGCGCCGTCCCTGACAGTCGAATCAAACACCGCATTTATTGCCGAACCTGAAAAGCCCAACTCGAGATTGTCTGTTGGTCTCGCCGTCATTTCAAGCTCGATACCAGCCGAGTGCGCCTTAGGCACATTGAACACCACCCGCGACGAGCAGGAGCCTGCGTCCAACGTAACCTGCAGATCCGTCATCTTGGTATAGAACGCCGCCGCATTGAGGGTCAGCCCGGGCTGCTGCATCTTCACGCCGACTTCGTAGTTCCACAGCGATTCGTCGCCAAACCCCTGATAGCCGCCGAAGATGGCGCGGTCTTGCGCCGTACACAAAGGCACATTCAGCGGATCATTCACACCGCCAAGGCGGAAGCCACGTGATGCCTGAGCATTCACAGTCACGTCTTTTGACGCCTTGTATGCAAACAACAAGCGCGGGTTAAAGCCATCCGATTTGGTTTTGTCGAAATTGTTGTTGCCGTCGGAGAACAATCCGCCTGATTTGAATTTGCGCTCTTCCTGGTAATCGTAGAAACGCCCACCGACCGTTGCCGTCAGCGCTTTGCTCAGGTCATAGCTGAGTTCGCCGAACAATGCCTTCTGCTTCAAATTGTATGGAAGGTCGGCGTTGTACGGTGACTCCAGCGGGAACCCGTTGGCCACCGCAGCAGCGGTACCGGCGCCAAACCGCGCATTGGTAAAAGCATCGTAGCCGGGGGTCGGCAGGCGCTGGGCGTAGGTACGATCCGAGTCGGCATAAAACGCGCCGACCAACCATTGCAACGGACCCTTGCCGGTTGAGCTGATGCGCAATTCCTGCGTGAAGCTCTTGAATTCGGTGGTGTCGTTCAGGCGTGAAGGTAGCAACACACCGGCACTCGGAAAGCCGAGGTCGATCGAAACCGAGCCAGTCAGTGCACTGGCGTCACGGCTGACCAGAATGCTGCGATCGGTATGGGTCGTCACCGAGGTCAGGTCCCAACTGCCGAAACCGATCTTGGCGGTCACATCGGCGATGGTTGTTTTGTCTTCAAACTTCTCGCGCTGCAGCAGATACTGCTGGCGCTCTTGGAGCGTGATCGCCGGCACCGTGGTGGTAAACCGGTTGGCATACAGGTTGAATACTTCTTGACGATTAAAACCGTCGGCGGTCACCTTCTGAGAAACGATCCGCGGCGTGATCGTCACGTCCTTGGAAGGCTTGAATGTAAAAGTAAGCCGGCCGCCTTCGCGTGAGCCGCCGTTGACATCTTTGCCGCCACCTGGGCCCAAGGCGTCGATCCAACCGCCGAAGTTATTGTAATAGCCGACCACGCGCATCGCCGCTGTTTCGCCCAACGGCAGGTTAATCACCGCTTTCAAACTGCCGCCGCTATTGCCGTCGGAAATTTTGCTGGCGTTGGCTTCGACGGTACCTTCGGTAACCCCGAGCTTCGCCTCGTTGGTGATATAGCGGATTGTGCCGCCGATGTTGCCGGAGCCATATAGTGTGCCTTGCGGGCCGCGCAATGTCTCGACACGGTTGAGGTCGAATAAATCGAGATCAGGCGTGAACAGCGACATCGAAATGGCTGTTTCGTCGAGGTAAACACCAACCTGCTCCTTGACGCCCGGCTGGTCGCGAACCAGCTGCCCGGAGGACACACCACGAATTGCGACCTGGCTTTGCCCCGGCCCGAGATTCTGAATCGCGAGGCCGGCAACGTTGCGCGAAAGATCTTCAAGCGAGGCGGCGCCGGAACGGCGGATGTCTTCTTCAGTCTGCGCGTTGATCGAGAACGGCACATCTTTTAATGGGGTTTCGCGTTTGGTCGCGGTGACGACAATTTGCTCGACGGTATTGGGCCCCGCCTTGGCGGGCGGCGGCGTGGGCGGGGTTGTTTGGGCGTAGGCAACATTCGCCACGCCGATTGCCAAACTGGAATGGATCGCCAGTATTACGGCTCTTGTTATTGGACGCATTTTAATCATGGCATCATCTCCGTCAAGGTTATTGGAATGTTGCAGACATTCGAGAGCAATGCTACTACAAGCGTGAATGATTTGCGGGCAAAAGTATCAGGCGTTGCAGATCGGGGAATAAAAGAAATAAAGGGACCAGGCAAATATTTTTCGCCTTGCGTTTGAGAATAAATATATCGACACTGACCCCTATGGTTCCATGGCGGTAGCGTTATATGTTTTTGTTGCCGGGCACAAAATAAAATGCACAAGACTGATTTATTTTTAATACAAAAATGCTTAAATCAACATTGCGCAAACGTTCGTTAATTCGTCCTGCCTCCCATTTCATAAACACAAGTACCAACCTCAGAAAGCTAACAATGAAAAAAGTATGTTTGCTGGTCATTATTTGCGCACTTACGTTAGGCGGATGCGCTGCGGTAGAAAAACAGGCGTTCAACAAAAGTGCCCACGCCAGCATTCGCACCATCACTATATTGGAGCCAAAACCCAGCGAAGGATTTGGCGTACAAGTGGTCAACCATCCGGCGCTCGGATTCGGCCTCATTGGCGCGTCGATTTATGCCGCCGAAATGTCTTCCAAATCCAATTCGTTTGATGCCGTGATGAAACCGCTAAGGTGGCGCCTATCCGATGATTTGACCAACGCGGTCGCAGAAGAACTGACGCGCGGAGGATACAAAGTGAAGCGAATGGCAGTGTCGCGCGATGGCTTCGCGATGATCAAAAACTATGCGCCGATCGTTGCCATCAAGAACAATACCGAAGCATTGGAAGCTGACGCGTGGCTGGATCTTGCGACGCGCGACCCTCTATACGTTGCCAATGGCCCCACAGCTGACTATGTGCCGAGCATAGGCGTGACCGTACGTCTGGTATCAAGCAAAGACCAGACGCTCCTTTATCGCGAAGACATTTTCTTTGGATTTTCCTTTAATGCGCCCCGGTTAGAAGCGGTGGTTATTCCGGCCGGCACCAAATATCGGTTTCCGTCACACAGCGACTTACTGGCCAATCCAGAAAACACCCTGGCAGGCGTTAAGGAAGGCGTTCCGTTGATTGCCCGACGTGTGGCAAACGACCTGGCGCGTGACGATGCAAGACTGCCCATCAGCGCAAATGCGGCCACTGCGCCCTCGGCAGAATCCAAGTGACATCGATACCCGCATGCGCAACAAAATCGGCCGCGCGATGGATCTCCGGCTGCCTATTGCTTACCGCGCTGGGCGGATGCGCTTCTAATGGCAGTCAGCGCATCCTGCGTGCCGAAGAGCAACGGGCAAATGCGGTCATCGTGTCGGGTCTGCGAGAACTTCCTGCAGTCACATTCAAGTGGGACGCGAACGAAGAAGTCACATTGACACTAGATGCAGGCGGCAAGGCAAATTCCTTTGCCATCGTGGGGGCCCACGGCGAAACAGAAATAGTTCAACTTATCAAGTTGCCCCCATGGACAGCACCATACGGGATCAACCTCACCAGTTTTGCCGTAGGCGGATTGGGCGATCCTGCCCTGTTTTACCCGAAGCTGGTCTTTTTGGATTCGGATTTCAAAACCACGCGACAGACCCGGCAAAGTGATTTCGTATATCGCAGTGTTGGTACCCAAGGCGGCATTTCCACCAACTTGTTCGTTAATGAATCAAACCGCGATGAAGCCTACCTGGCTATCTTCAGTGAAAACCGCGATAGCGTCACCGAACAGGAATCGGTGATGCAAACCTCCGGAGCCAGTCCACTGATCGTACCGATTGGTCCGTATGTCGTCACGTGGATGATACCGACGGGGGGTACCGAGTTGCCCAAGAAGTTACGCGCACTTGCGGTAGGGCCAGTTCGGGTTCGTGTTGCACCTTACGGCAAGGTGGGAAAAGCGTAGCGCCCTTCCAAAGTAAATAAGAATTCAGAAGCAAAAGGGGCCAGGGTCGATATTTTCAGGTTGCAAAAAATGCGAGCCTGGCTCCTGGCCCCTTTAATTGCTTTAATTGTGGCAAGCCCTTCTGCCGGGCATCAAGCAGTCACCAGCCGGGCGCGTTGCACCTTCGGCATACCGGCCTTGCGCACTTGCCAAAGGTCGTATTCCGCTTGCTGTGCTATCCACGCGTCGGCATGTCCGCCATTCTTAACGCCTAACCATCCCTCCAAACGCAGTGCCATTGACGGCGATATTGCAGCCCGTTCATTGAGCACGCGGGACAAGGCGGCGCGGGTTACACCTAGTTGCCCGGCTGCATCGGTCACCGTCAGTCCCAATGCGGGTAATACATCTTCACGCAGGGTTGCGCCGGGGTGCGGCGGATTGTGCATTCTCATTTTCATTTTCTCCTAGTGGTAATCCTGATAGTCGACCAACACAACATCCACGCCATCGAACTTGAATGTCATGCGCCAGTTACCATTGACGCTTACCGAATAATGCCCGGCAAGCTTCGCGGTCAATAGGTGAAAATCCCATCCCGGCATATTCATATAGCTGGCATCTTTAGCCACATTGAGGCGTATCAACTGCCGCGCCAGTTTTGCCGCATGGCCCGGCTGTATGCCTGCTTTGCTACCCGTATTGAAGAATGTTTCAAGCCCTTTGTGCCGGAATGTTCTAATCATGGCGCAAGTGTATAGCGTAACGTTTCACATGTCAAACTACTTTGTAGCCGACAATGTGGGCAGCGAAACCAGAAAACTATCGTCGTTCCCGCGACGGCTAAATGGGTGGTCACAAATCGTGACCACCTTCCACGAAATTGAAGCGAAATTAAATAGACTAGGCACGCATTTTTCCGCCTTTGCGTAGAAATATATCGACCCCGGCCCCTTTAAATTCGCTCGTCCATCAGACCTGACCAACTCGAATCGCAAAACGCTAGGCAGGGCTGGCGACTCCAAGCACAGCACGCTAAGGATGCCCGTGGATGCTAGGGTTTACCGAAAAAATCGAGCCCCTTTAATCACCCCATCACGACTGCAGAGTAATTAAATGGTGGGCCCTATTTACCTAGGCTTTGGACCCGGCGCGCCATTGCAATGCAATTTCACAAACGATCCGTGGCCCCACCCACGATAGCCAAATGAAAGCTTGGCCTTCGCCCAATTCAGCCACGGCTGGAACCCGGCTGGCGATCCGGCAAAACACAAATGCCCAGGCGAGCACATAGCTGCGAATTATCCAATCGCGATGTGAATCGTAGCGCCTGTTACGAACCGCACGATATGCCATGCCGGCAGCGGCCAACCAGGCGATCGCAAGTACGGATAGCGAGGTGCTGAGATTGGTGAACATGGCGGCGTCGGCACTTTTGTGGGCCGGCCCCAGCGCAATGATGATCGCAATGATTGCCCCCATCGAACCGCCGATAAGATAAGTCCGCCCGACGAACTTGTGATATTTGAAGCGCCTGCGTGTCGCGCCGATATACAAGTTGATTGCGCCAAAGAACAGCATGATGGTCCCGCCGAGCATATGCATATACAGCAGGCCAACGTGCCCGACATGCTTGCCTACGTTACTGAACGTTGCGACCGGCGCGGCGATAAGCACCCAAGCCCAAGCACTCGAAAAAACGCCTGCGATAAGAAGTAACCCGAGAGGGGATAGCCACCACGATTTCTCGGCGACTTGAACGGTAGATTTCGTTTCCATGATTGGTTATACCCGCGCAATTGAAAAAAGAGAATCAAGAAATTGGCTTGGCACCGGGACCGCGAAAGCGCTTGGGTCTCGCCTTTCTTGCGGTGTTGCGCATGCCATTCGTGCAGCATGTTGCTTCTAATCTAAATCGTCCACTAAAGGCGGGATAGCTCAAGGTCAATATTTTCAGGTTGCAAAAAAATGCAAGCCTGGCCCCTTTAATTGCGCAAGGCAGGGGAAAAGCGCTAGGCGGCGGGTTGATAACATGTGGATGCCTTTTGCGGACAGACTCGTATATTCTATTGCGGAAAATGGAAACTGCACTAAGGACTGGGTGTTTCAAGCAGAAATGGCTGGAAGAGGCCGCGGATGCAGGAGGTCGAAAAACAATTCGCCCTGCCCGTTCTAATTCACCCCGTGAAGTTTGGTGGCGAATTTTGTGGGATGGATTGCGGTTGTGCTTGGCGACACAATCGTCGTGGTGCGCGCTCGTCGTTTGCCGCTTGTCTGTTATGCGATCGCGGTGTTCCGGTAGCGCCTCGAATCGTGCGGAGGTTCGCGATTACGGCTGTATGCCCCGCATTCTGGGGGCGAGCTTGGTGAGCTCTTGGTGCAGGACTTCGAATACGGCCTTGATGCGGGCGGTGCGGCGAAGGTCAGGATGGGTCAGCACCCAAAGCTCGGACGCTAGTGTTGATTCGGGATCTCGAAACCGGCGCAGCCGCGGTAAGTTATCGCCGACGAAACACGGCAGTACCGCCAGCCCGAGCCCATCTGCGCAGGCACTTGCGACGTTGGCGAAGCCGTCGACGCGGCAACCCACTTGATCCAGCGGCAAAACCGTTTGCAGCCATTGCAAGGTGCGATGGCGCTCTTGCGTTTCACCCAAGGCAATCCACTGATGATCGGCTAACGCAACGCGACCAGTCGTCTTCAGATACTGCGCGGCACCATACACGGCAAAGGCCAGCGTCGAGATACGCTTGCCCACCAAATATTCCGGCGGGCGTAACGTCGGGCGCACGGCAATGTCGGCGTCGCGTTTGGCCAGGTCGAGCATGTGATTGTCGATCACGATGTGCAGCGCGATCTGCGGGAAGCGCGCGCGGCAAACCTTTAATGCCGGATTCAACAGCGCGGTGGCAACGCTGTCGGTCGTGGTGATGCGCACCACGCCGCCAGGCCGCAAATCACGCCCGGCAACCTTCAATAACGACTGCTCCGCCGTCTGCGCGATAGCAGCGGCGGCGGCAATGATTTCCTCACCCGCCGTGGTCGCAGTGTAGCGGCCACTTTCGCGCTCGAACAAACGCACGCCAAGACTTTTCTCTAATTTGGCGAGTCGCCTGAAGACGGTGGCGTGGTTGACCTTGAGTTTGCGCGCGGCGGCCGACAGCGAGCCCGTTTCGCCAATGGCAGCGACGTAAAGTAGGTCATTGAGGTCAGTCATGGCTGTGCATAAATGCAAATGAGAATTGCAAAAATTGCGAATGGTGTTGCAACAATGTAGAGACTATTCTTTCAACTCCCAATCGTCAAGGAGACACAGCATGAAACGCAAACTCACGCATCACGTCCTAGCCGCACTGGCTTTTACCGCAAGTTTGGGAATCGGCCCGTCTTCCGCGCTCGCCGCAACCGAGCCCATTTGGGACGGCAATACTGTACAAATGCAAAGCGAAAAGCTCGCCGACGGCGTCTACGCGTATTACGCCAGCAACGCCCGCGAGCTCAACGCCAAAGGCGGCGCGGCGGCGACTAGCGGCGGCCTGATCGTCGGCACCCGCGGCGCGCTGCTGATTGAAACGATGCTCAACAAACGCTTGAATCAGCAGGTGCAAGCGCTCAGCCGCAAGCTCAGTGGCAAACCATTGATCTACGCCGTCAACACCAGCTCTCACGGCGACCACTCGTTCGGCAATATGTACATGCCGGCCGCGACGCGTATCGTCCAGCACGCGGCGACACGCACCTATATCGACAAACATCTGGCGGATGACAAAGCGTTCATGATCAAGAATTTCGGCACGGGCCGTGGCATCGAGCCGATTCAAGCGCGTACCGGCGATATCTTGGTTGCGCCGATGTCGACGCTGATGCTCGATCTAGGCGGCAAAGTGGTTCACGTGATTGACTTTGGCTTTGCGCAGACTGGCGGCGACGTGTGGGTGTGGGAGCCGCAGTCCAAAGTGATGTGGGCGGGCAACCCGATCATCGCCGCCAAGCCCGCCTTGCCGTGGTTGCTGGACGGCAATTTGATTGCCACGCTCGAGACCATGAAGCGCGTTTATGCGTTCCTACCCAGCGATGCACGCATCGTGCCCGGCCACGGTGTGGTAATGACACGTGACGACATGAAATGGCACATCGACTATTTGGCCGCCGTGCAAAAAAATGTGCAGGCCGCCGTGGATCGTGGCCTGACGCTCGAACAAACGGTGCAGCAAACGGCGATGCCCGAATTTGGTGGCTACGCGCTGTTTGGCTGGGTACACCCGGGCTTGAATGTGCCGGCAGCGTATCGGGATTTGGCCAAGAAGTAAGCTGATGACGACAAATTCATTGGCAGCCGCGGTGGTGTGGAGGAGTTCAGCAATCACCCATAACAACTCATTTGACTTGGCGGTTGAAGTGTTGCGATGCAAGCAGGCATCTTGCCATTTCCGACCGTCAGTTAGGTTGTCTACTATTAAAAATGTCCGTCAAAGGCGGGTTAGCTCAGGGTCGATATTCTCGGGTTGCAAAAAAATGCGAGCCTGGCCCCTTTAATTTTAAAAAACAGGCATCTGCTGCCCAACCTAGTAGTTAGGACAAATTTTGTGCCTGACTTTAGATCAACGGCTGTCGCAGTGATCTCTCCACTGAGTAAATCTTCGTAAGTGACTCCGCTCATGTACTCTCCTATCGGATACAGAGTTCGCAACTGATCTTCCCGGGATGAGCAAAGACCAGAATTCAAGTAGCGTGGCCCGTCAAGAGCAAAACAGCTGAAGCAGCAGCCCCAAAGCTTCTTTGAGGCCAGATAATTAAAAGAAAATTAAAAGGGGTCAGGGACGATTTCGCTAGGAATCAAGCGACCGCGCAAAACAAATCGTCGCTGCCCCCTTTAAATTCAGCGACCGCGACGCAGACGTCGATTCTGGCCTCGTTAGTTGATGATCAAAATATTTTTAGCGTGTTTGTTACCTGATCCCAGGCCCACTTTCGAGTGGCGACTCGCTTCTGGGCAATTCGATCGATAGCTGCTTGTTGGTCACTAGTTTCCAAACCGCGCATTATGTAAAGCGCACCGGGGCTAGGTAGTTTTTCGACCGCAGCCATCATCTCATTCCGTATCGCGTCTGAGTTCGGATCCGACGAGTTTTTCGCAGCCCGGGCAAAATACGCCCGCGCAAGTGCCTCAGTGATCGGCTCACTCTTGTTCTTCGCGATCTGGATCGCTCTACGGTAGTACTCGCGGCCGACGGCGAAGTCGCCGGTGGCATACGCAAGCGCACCGACGTCTGCTGCAAAGTGCGCGACGTAATTCTTTGAATGCGGATTTCTGCTAAGCCGAATTAGATCCTGGTACGCTTCGTCCACCTCTCCAAGTTGAATTCGTGTGAAAACAAGATTCAATTCTTGTCCTAGTCGGTTGCTGTCGTCCAAGCGCATGAATTTCTGAAACTGAGCGTGAGCATTTGCGTAGTCGCCTACTTCACAGTAATAGTGCCCTAGGGCTTCGGCAGGTCTCGATGCAAATGGCTCATCTGTAGCCCAGTCTAGTGCGTACCGAATTGCATCATCAAGTTGCAGCTTGCGATACGCATTGTTGCTCAGCGCCTCGAACGACATCGGGGTGAGTAATGCCCGATCGTCTACAACTAGGCCTAAGCGATTGGCAGCCCATTCTGCCTGAGCGAGGCTGTTGTCATTGGGGGCCTGTAGTGACCGTTGGAAGAGTTTCTTCGCGTTTTTCTCAGCGCCCGAAATAAGCTCGACCGTTGCAACCGCGCTCATCAACTCCGCATGCTGTATCGGCGCTGTTTTCGTGTCTAAAAAGAAACGCAAACTTCGCTTTGCGAGAGCCGAAGTCCTACCGCGAACAGTCGCAATGGCAATCTCAGAGGCTTGAACCCACGGATCACGCTGTAGCAGCGGCGACCGCAACAGAATGTCGTGAGCTCGTTGGTGTTCTTGAATATGCAAGTAGTAACGCGCAGCGGAGCGAACTACGAATCGGGATTGTGGGGCTAGTCCGACGGCTGCCCGGATGTATCTTTCTGCCGCTTTTTCTTGCCGCTGCGAAGTAAGTTCAAGAGCAATGTCCACCAGAAGCACCGGATTGCGGTAGTTCACTGCAAGCAGTTGCCGCGCCGCGCGTACAAAATTGCTGCTTCGAATAGATGCCGGCTCTACGCCGGAGACCACCCGCTCAGCAAACTCCAGTAGCTGCCTGCTCTTTATCGAACCAGCATGCTCAAGAATCTTGCCCGCTGCGCGTTTCGCAACGTCGCTAGCGCCTGCGTCATGAGCAAGAAACATTAGCTCCGATGCGACAGGGACGCCCCCATGCTGGTCAAACTCCGATTGCGCAGCCGCCAATTGGCGCGACAAATCTGGCGCGGCCCCTGCGCGGGTTGACCTTGCCTCTGGCATGCCCGCCGTGACCGCCGAGGGCCGCCACTTCGGAACGACGCGCCTAGGACGCTCCTCACGCATCTTTACTGGCTTCTCTTACTCGCGCAGCTTTTTCAAGATAGTTCAATCGCGACACAGTTCTCTCTAGCCATCTCGCCCCAGGTGAATTAGATGCGGTTCTCTGCTTACGCCCTCTAAGTGTTGGGTCGGGATCACATAAATCAATCACTAGGGCGACCAATTCGGCACGAAAACGCTCGGGGAAGTCACGCGAAATTTCTACCACGGCTTCTGAAACGCAGGCCTGGATGTGCGGAACAACTTCGGCATAGGGAGCTCCCCATTTCGAAGGCTGATAGGCTGGCGCAAGCTTGCTCATTACGTACTGTGGGAAACAAACGTTGGTGAATACGAAAACAGCGAGGCACCCAAGATGAAAAACATCCGCACTTAACCGTCGTTCTACCCAATCAGCTGGGACCGCGCCCAAGCCATAGCGTTGTTCAAACGGCGAATAGTTTCTTGCGCCCGGTTCCACTAGCACGTCGTGAGGCGCTTGCTTGCCTTTCATTGACGCCCTCCCCAAGTCCCCAATTTTGACTTTCGAGTCGGAGAAAATGAATAAATTTGACGGCTTTAGATCCTGATGCGCGATGCTTTCCCCATGCAACTGCATCAGCGCCGTCGCAGCTTGATGCAAGACAAAGAAGCGCCATTGATCTGTTACTTCTCGGCTGATGTCTACCGAGCTGCGAATATCGCCGCGCTGGGCCCGCTCGAAGACTAGAAACGGGACATTGCGCAACGCAGGCGACAGTGAAGGATCCCTTTCGATCTTTCCTGCCTCGATCATGCGAGTAACGCGGCTTAGCCCAGTCGTGGTGCAGTGATCCACCAACTCGGACTCATATTGAAAGCCAGAAAGATTCCATAGCAACTCGGTAATATCGAAGCGTTCGATATCTAGCGCCTTTAAGAAAGCAGTCTCACCCCCCTTTGCCACGAGGTAGCAAGTTGAAAAATTGCCTCCGGTGTGATCAGGCGGAAATGTTACTTGCTCGCCGATGACCCATCCACCTGGCGTGGTTTTTCCAGTTAATTCCATTCAATGCCTTTCGTTGGCAAGTCGCGAGTGAAACAAGCGGATTAAAGGGGCTAGGCTCGATTTATGGCTAATCCGTCACCGCCCCCTTCGAGGCCGTTCCCACCAACTTAAAGTATTTGCCCAGCACGCCACGCGTGTATCGCGGCGCGGGCGCTTTCCATTCGGCTCGGCGTCGTGCGATCTCGGCCTCATCCACATTCAGCTGAATCAACAGCTGCTTGGCGTCGATGGTCACTGAGTCATTCTCACGCACGAGGCCGATGGTGCCGCCGACATACGCCTCTGGCGCAACATGCCCGACCACCATGCCCCATGTGCCACCAGAGAACCGGCCATCGGTAATCAAGCCCACCGTCTCGCCCAAGCCTTTGCCGATGAGTGCCGAGGTGGGTGCCAACATTTCGCGCATGCCGGGGCCGCCTTTCGGGCCTTCGTAGCGCAACACCACCACGTCGCCGTGCGTGATCTTGTCGGCCATGATGGCGTCCATCAATTCCGGCTCGGAATCAAATACACGCGCAGGCCCGGTGATGACGGGGTTTTTGAGGCCGGTGATTTTGGCCACACAGCCTTCGGGGGCGAGGTTGCCTTTCAGAATCGCTAGGTGGCCTTCTTTGTACATCGGGTTATCGTAGGGGCGAATCACGTCCTGGTCCGCCCGTGGTGCATCCGGAATATCGGCCAGGGTTTCGGCGATGGTTTTGCCGGTGATGGTCATACATTCACCAAACAAGAGGCCCGCTTTCAGGAGCATTTTCATCACCTGCGGCACACCACCGGCTTTGTGTAAATCCACTGCCACATATTTGCCGGAAGGTTTTAGGTCACAGAAGACACCAACCTTCTTGCGCACACGTTCGAAGTCGTCAATCGTCCATTCCACATCGGCCGCATGTGCAATGGCCAAGAAATGCAGCACGGCGTTGGTTGAGCCGCCCACCGCCATGATGACCGAGACGGCGTTTTCAATGGATTTACGGGTGACGATATCGCGTGGGCGCAGGCCGCTATTCGGGCC
>JANPDI010000244.1:0-2649 GCA_031431435.1 Burkholderiales bacterium | reverse complement strand
ATCAAACTTGCCGGTCTCGCGGCGCCGGCGCAAATCCTTATCGATACCTGGGGTGTGCCGCATATCTACGCGGCGAGTGAAGACGACGTGTTTTTTGTGCAGGGGTTTAATGCCGCGCGCGACCGGTTGTTTCAGATTGATCTATGGCGCCGTCGTGGTCTGGGCAAACTCGCTTCCATTTTTGGTGCCAATTTTGTTGAACAAGATCGCGCCGCGCGGCTGTTTTTGTATCGCGGCGATATGCGCAAGGAATGGCTGGCGTACGGTAAAAACGCCGAACGCATCACCAAGCGGTTTGTTGCCGGCATCAACGCTTACATTGATTTTGTCGGCAGTGACACGGCGAAACTGCCGTTTGAATTCAGCTATTTTGGTTATGCCCCGGAGAAGTGGGCGCCCGAGGACGTGGTACGGATCCGCAGCCACGGCTTGACGCGCAATCTCGGCTCGGAATTTTCACGCGCCATTGTCACCTGCCGCAGTGATCTCAAGTCGGATGAAATTCGCTCGTCGTTATCGCCGGCGTGGGTGACAAAAATTCCCGACGGACTTGACCCATGCATCCCACCTGAAGTCATGCGCGTGTTTAATCTCGCAACGCAGGGTGTGCTGATCAGCGGCCGTGATGGCAAACGCGCGTCGCTTGATTCCGCCCTGGATGTGGCGATGGTCAATGGCACCGGTAGTCTTTAAGGCAGCAATGCATGGGTGGTATCGCCGGCAAAGTCCGCAACCGGCCGGCCTATTCTGGCGAGTGACCCGCACCGCGCCCAATCCACACCGTCATTGCGCTACATCGTGCATTTAAACGCACCCGGCTTGAATGTCATTGGTGGTGGTGAGCCGGCATTACCGGGTGTGTCGATCGGCCACAACGGAACAATTGCGTTTGGGCTGACCATTTTTGCGATCGATCAGGAAGATCTTTACGTATACGAAACCAATCCGGCTGATCAACGTGCATACCAGTATCAAGGCAAGTGGGAGCGAACGCGTGTGGTGCTCGAATCGATTGCGGTGCGTGGTGGTGCAGCGGTGCCGGTCGAATTGGAATTTACCCGCCACGGGCCGGTAACCCATCGTGACCGTGACAAAAAACGCGCCTATGCGGTGCGCTCAGGTTGGTTTGAGCCCGGCATGGCGCCGTACTTTGGCAGCATCGACTATATGTACGCCAAAAACTTTACCGAGTTCAAACGCGCGATGTTGAATTGGGGCGCCCCCGCGGAGAATCAGGTTTACGCCGATGTCGCCGGCAACATTGGTTGGGTCACGGGTGGCCTGGCGCCGATACGCAAAAACTGGGACGGCTTGTTGCCGGTGCCGGGTGATGGTCGTTACGAGTGGGCGGGCTTTTGGACGGGTGACAAACTGCCTTCCGCTTACAACCCCAAGCAGGGCTGGTTTGCGTCGTCGAACGAAATGAATCTGCCGGCGGGTTATCCCTATCGCGAGCGCAAATTAGGCTTTGAATGGTCACCTAACTCCCGTCATGACCGTGTTTCGGAAACGCTGGCACGGCTGCCAAAGGTCAGCATCGAAGATTCGATGCGCCTGCAAAACGATGTCTATTCCGTTACCGCCAGACGTCTGCAGGTGTTGCTCAAAACACTAAATCCAACCGACCCGCGCGTACAGGCAGCGGTAAAGCTGTTGACCGAATGGAACCTGATGGTCGCGGGAGACTCTGCCGCGGCGGCGCTGTATGAGATTTGGTGGTCGCGATATCTGGGCGCGGCATTCCGCGATGCCGTACTCCCCAAGGCGGCCGCTGCGCTGATACGGGTGCCAGACCATGACGCCATGCGGGCCGGGCTCGAAAAACCCGACACGTTATTTGACAAGGCAAATTTTGGTCGCGACGCAATTGCCAAGCGCAATGAGGTACTCGAAAAGAGTTTGGCCCTTGCCTGGGCGGATATGCAAAAGCTCGGCGGGGCGGATGCCGCACAATGGCAGTGGGGCAAATTACACACCAGCTTTTTTGGTCACGTGCTCGCCAATGCCGCCGATGACGCAACACGCATCCGGCTGAATGTCGGACCGATGCCAAAGCAGGGTGGTACCGACACGGTCAACCTGTCGAGTTATGATCCGAATAGTCTTCGTCAGTTTGCCGGGCCATCGTTTCGGATGGTGCTTGATGTCGGCGGCTGGGATAACTCGCGTGCGGTCAACGCGCCCGGCCAGTCGGGCGACCCCGCCAGCCCGCACTATCGTGACCTCGCGCCACTTTGGTTAAAGGGCGAATACTTTCCACTGTTGTACACCCGCGCCAAGACCGAGGCGTCGCTGTCGCGGCGCATCGATCTTGTTCCAGCGAAATAATCGTTGGTTCATTGATGCCGACTTGCAAAGCTGAAAAATGTTCGTCATCACAGCGGCGGCGGTGAGGAGCTGGCCACGTCGGGCCACCCAGTCAAAAGCGCAACAATGTTCGTCGTCCCAGCGAAGCAACCGTGTCAAGCGGAAGGCTGAATTTTCCATGTTTGATCGTTTTTTAGCATTGCATTCAGAATCGTCAGGAGCTTTCGCATGCAGGCAGTGATGGCAAGCTTTGACGGCTTACCAGCCGTCTTGAGACGTTCATACATGGCCTTGATTGGTGGGTTGTGCATGATCGCCGAGACCGTCGCCATGTACAGTACG
>JANPDI010000243.1:0-2454 GCA_031431435.1 Burkholderiales bacterium | reverse complement strand
CCGTCCCTGGCCGGCCATTCGCGCATGGCCAAGCGTGTGGCGCGTATGTTGCCCGGCTATACCTACGACGAAGCACGTTTTTTTAACGCCGACGATGCGCCGATTGAAATCGTGGCGCGCCGGCGCGCCGCATTGGCCACGCTTGCGGCGTTGTTTGCACAACGCTTCCCAAAATCGATTGCGCTGACCGCCGAAGCGGCGGCAGGCATTTCGGACCTGCAATTCACCAGCGCCTACCGGGTACCGTTCCAATTCAGCCAATATCTGCGCCAACACTTGAAAGTCGGCGGTTTTGTTGAATCGTCGTCCGGCGTGACCATTACCGACCTTGATGGCAATCATTTCTACGATTTGACCGGTTCGTATGGCGTCAATGTATTTGGGGTCGACTTTTACAAGGCGTGTATCGCTGAAGGCAGCGCGCGCGCTGAAAAACTTGGGCCGGTACTCGGCGGCTACCACCCATGCGTCGCCACTAACGTCGCCAAACTGCGGACCATATCCGGGCTCGACGAAGTCTCGTTTCATATGTCCGGCACCGAGGCGGTCATGCAGGCGGTGCGACTGTCGCGTTATCACACCAAACGCGCTTACCTGGTGCGATTTTGTGGCGCCTACCACGGCTGGTGGGACGATGTTCAGCCCGGTCTCGGCAACCCCTCGCCGCCGCATGAAACCTACACCCTCAAAGAAATGGACAAGGACAGCCTGCGGGTACTGCGAACACGCAACGATATCGCGTGCGTGTTGGTGAACCCCTTGCAGGCGTTGCATCCCAATAGCGGTGCGCCCGGTGACTCGTCGCTGGTCGATAGTGCGCGCCGCGCACGCTTTGATCGCGTCGCTTATACCGCCTGGCTGCATGAACTGCGCAAGGTATGCACCGAGCGCAATATTGTCTTGATATTTGACGAAGTGTTTGTCGGCTTTCGCCTTGCACCGGGCGGCGCGCAAGAATACTTCGACGTACGCGCCGACATGGTGACCTACGGCAAGACGCTCGGTGGCGGCCTGCCGGTCGGCGTGGTGTGTGGACGCGCCGAATTGATGCGGCGCTTTCGCGATGACCGTCCGGCGGATATTTGTTTTGCCCGCGGCACCTTTAATTCGCACCCGTACGTGATGGCGGCGATGCAGGTATTCCTTGAGCGCATCGAGCAGCCGGACATCCAATCCATTTACGACGGTCTTGACACACGCTGGAATCAACGCGCTGCCATGATGAATGATCGTCTGACGGACGAAAAATTGCCGGTCAGAATCGCCAATATGTCGTCGATCTGGACCGTCTTTTATACCCGCCCTTCCCGCTATAACTGGATGTTCCAGTACTACCTGCGGGCTGAGGGATTGGCACTCAGCTGGGTTGGAACCGGTCGGCTGATTTTTAGTCTGAACTACAGCGACAATGATTTTGCTGCGGTGATGGCACGATTTGTTGCTGCCGGAGAGCGGATGAAAAACGACGGCTGGTGGTGGGATAACGCCGCGCTGACCAACAAACAAATCAAGCGCGGTATCCTCCGGGAAATGTTGCGCGAGCGGTTTGGTTAGCGTTGGCATTGCGGGCGGGACGCCGCCTGCAGGCACTGACCGCATCGGACCGACGGTTTTATCGACGCCAAACACTTGCACCGCCAGCCGTCCGCGTAATTTATCGGCGACGGCTGGCGGCATTTGTGGCAATCGGTCGCGTCGGACGACTAGCCTTGATGCCGTTGTTGGTGCAGCATCGGATCAATTAACTCGCCGCGCATGAGATAAAGCGGCGCCTTGTAATACAGCTTGATATCGTGAAACGGGTCGGTCAGGATTTTGCACATCCAAACCAGACCGGTCATCACGTCTTTGATAAAAAACAAATGGATGGTGCGAAACAACAAACCGCCCAAACCAATGCCAAGCCACATCCAGCCGACGTTCAACACAAACGCTTCGGCGGTGATTGCGGGGGTTAACAAGCCGAACATTGAGGGCTGAACGAATAACAACGCCGGTGACAGCGCCCAGATCAACATCAACACCACCTTGCGACGCAGGTTGTAGCCGACCTTGATCTCTTCTTTGTATTCATGGGTGGCCTGATTGACATGATCATAGGTTTTTGGCTCGAAGAAAAAGTGCCCCGCCTGCCGGCTGGTCATCGACACCAACCATGCCAGCAATGCCGCAACCGCCGGGTTGATAAACAACAACACATACGCCACCACAAAACTCGATGCACTCAGCAGGTGCAACGATTGATTGATACGGCTGTGGTGGTAATAACGGTGGTCATCCATGCGCTGGACGTGTAATTGCTGGTAAATCGAACTGAAGGATGAGGATTGGCTCACGGAGTCTCCTGTCTACATTACAAAAATGGGCATCAAACGTCATACAGACACCATTTATGCACCGCCGATGTCAGTTACGCGACCAAATGGTGACAGTTGACAATGACGAAACTGTTAC
>JANPDI010000242.1:0-14489 GCA_031431435.1 Burkholderiales bacterium | reverse complement strand
CGGACTGCCAACGCCTTCGCTGACCAAATGCCGGACGGCCTCGGCCAGATCGGCAAATTCCTTGGTCCCCTTCAGCAAACCGCCGTCCTGTTGGGTTCGTTTACCTTTGCCGGTCAATACAAGTATCGGCGCGCAACCAACTGCCGCACCCGCCTGCAAGTCACGCAGTGAGTCGCCAATATTGGGCACACCGTCAAGCCCAACCTTGAAGCGGGCGGCGATGTCTTCAAACATGCCGGTATCGGGTTTTCGGCAATGACATTTGTCGTCGGCGGTGTGTGGGCAGAAAAATATGGCGTCAATACGCCCGCCCTGCCTGAATACCATCTCGACCATTTTGTCGTTGATCGCGGCCAACGTCGCCATATCAAACAAACCCCGCCCGATGCCCGATTGATTGGTCGCAACAACGACGTGGTATCCAGCCTGGTTGAGGCGTGCAATCGCTTCAATCGAGCCGGGAATCGCCTTCCATTCCAGTGGTGACTTGATGAATTGCGCACTGTCCTCGTTGATCACGCCGTCGCGGTCAAGGATGATAAGTTTGGTGAAGGCCGGCATGTGCTGATCTACGCCGCCAGTTTCGACAAATCGGCCACGCGATTCATTTCGCGGTGCAATGTTGCCAGCAGCCCCAACCGGTTGGCGCGGATGGCGGGGTCATCTGCATTGACCATGACCTGGTCAAAAAAGCCGTCCACCGGCTGGCGCAAGGCGGCGAGTATTTTGAGTGAGGCCTCGTAATGGCCGTCATCGAACTGCTGCCTGGAAGCCGGGACAATTGTCTCAATCGCGGCCGCCAATGCGACCTCGGCCGGCTCAACCAGCTTTGCCTGTTCGTAAACGTTCACGACGGTCCCGGCTTTTTTCAGGATATTGCCAATACGTTTGTTTGCCGCGGCGAGTGCCTGCGCTTCCGGCAACAGCGTAAAGGCGCGAACAGCGGCCAGTCTTGACGGCAGTTCGCCCCATCGCGGCGGGCGAATGGAAACAACGGCATCAACTTCAAGGACGGAATAACCAAGATCACGCAAATACCCGGCAAGCCGGTCAAACAGATAGGTCACCAGTTTTTCCTCGGCACCTTTCTCCGCCGCCGGAAAATTTGCAAATGCCGACTCAACCAGCGCGCGCACCGACAGCGGCAGGTCGCGTTCGATCAACATCCGAAGTACACCGAGTGCGTGGCGCCGCATCGCAAACGGATCTTTGTCCCCGGTCGGCTCCTGGCCGATACCAAAAAGTCCCGCAAGTGTCTCCAGCTTGTCGGCGAGTGCAACCGCAACCGCAACATTGCCGGCGGGCAGCGCATCACCCGCAAACCGCGGCTGATAGTGCTGCTGGATGGCGTCGGCAACCGTCGCCCCCTCGCCATCGTGCAGCGCATAATAACGTCCCATCACGCCCTGCAGCTCGGGAAATTCACCGACCATGTCGGTTACCAAATCCGCCTTCGCCAACAGTGCCGCACGCTCCGCCCCCGCCCGGTCTGCACCAATCAATTCTGCGATGGCGCCGGCAAGTTTTTGCACGCGGATCACCCGTTCCCCCTGAGATCCCAACTTGTTGTGATAGACAACACTCGCCAACCTGGGCAGTCGATCGATCAGCTTTGTCTTCTTGTCGGTTTCAAAAAAGAAACGGGCATCCGAGAGCCTGGGGCGCACCACCCGCTGATTGCCCTCGATCACACTGCGCGGGTCATCGAGCCGCATATTCGACACAATCAAGAATCTTGCCGACAACCCGCCCATGGTTTCGTCGCCCGAGCGGAACAGCGGAAAATATTTTTGATTCAGCTTCATTGTCAAAATCAAACATTCGGACGGAACGTCCAGGAACTCGTGTTCAAACTGGCCGACGTATACCGTCGCCATTTCAACCAACCCGGTGACTTCATCAAGCAGCGCCAGGTAATCATCACGGTTGCCGAGTGAGTCGCCCAATTGTTCCGCATGAATCCGCAAAAGGCGTTCGATTTCATGCCGGCGCTTTTCAAATGACGCCAACACGCCGCCCTCCTTCTCGAGGCGCGCTTCATACTCACCGGCGTGCGCCAGCACAATATCTTTGGCGCCCTGAAAGCGGTGGCCGTGGATCACATTGCCCGCCGTCAGACCGAGTGCGCTGACCGGGACAATTTGCGCACCATGCATCGCAACCAGGCCATGTGCGGGCCGGACAAATTGAACCGAGGTCAGGCCATCGGCCAGCTGATAGGTCATCACGCGTGGAATTGGCAACGTCGTGATTGCCTCCATCAAGGCTGCTTGCAATCCTTCGGCAAGTGTTTCGCCCCTGATCGACATGGCGAGAAAAACAACCGGTTCACCACCTTCATCCCTGGTCAGCGTTTGCGCAAGGGTTGCCGCCTCCTTCTCGAGGCGCTTTTGTAACGCGGAAGTTGGCTTGCCCGCCGCATCAAATGCGACCTTGGCGGGCATCAGTTTTTTTGTTTCAGCGCGATCGGGCGCAACTGCCAACACATTCGAAATATTTACCGCCAGACGGCGTGGTGTCGCGAACATCTCGGTGCCGGCATCAACAGCGGCAAGCCCGCGCTTAACCAGTCCGACATGGATCGCTTTTGCAAACGCGGCGCCGAGCCTGTTCAGCGCCTTGGGCGGCAGCTCTTCGGTAAACAGCTCAACCAACAGGGTTTCAGTTTTTGCGCCCACCTATGCCGCCTTTTTTGCCGGGGTTGCAAACTTTGCGACAGCCTCGGCCGAGGCCATCGGGAATCCCAATCGTTCACGCGATTCGTAGTAGCTCTGCGCCACACTGCGCGCAAGATTGCGGATCCGCCCGATATAAGCGGCACGCTCGGTAACGGAAATGGCGCCGTGTGCATCGAGCATGTTAAAAATGTGGGCCGCCTTTAATACCTGTTCGTATGCGGGCAGGGCCAACTGTGCTTCCATCAGCCGTTTTGCGTCGGCCTCATGATCGGCAAAATGTTGCAATAACACCGGCACATTGGAATATTCGAAGTTGTAGGTGGATTGTTCGACTTCGTTTTGATGGAACACATCGCCGTATTTCAGAGTCTTGGTGACACCGTTTTCCTGCCAGGTGGTCCACACCAGATCGTAGACATTTTCGACATTCTGCAAATACATGGCAAGCCGCTCAAGACCATAGGTAATTTCGCCGGTGATTGGCTTGCATTCGATACCGCCGACCTGCTGGAAATACGTAAACTGTGTGACTTCCATACCATTCATCCAAACTTCCCAGCCCAGGCCCCACGCGCCAAGCGTCGGGTTTTCCCAATCGTCTTCGACAAAACGTACGTCGTTCTTTTGCAGGTCGAGGCCGAGCGCCGCAAGTGACCCCAAGTACAGCTCGAGAATGTTCAGCGGTGATGGCTTCAATACCACCTGATATTGATAGTAGTGCTGCAGCCTGTTTGGGTTTTCGCCATAGCGCCCATCCTTTGGGCGACGCGATGGTTGAACGTAGCCCGCGCGCCAAGGTTCCGGCCCAAGCGCCCGCAGAAACGTCGCGGTGTGCGAGGTTCCCGCGCCAACTTCCATATCGTAGGGCTGCAACAACGCACAACCATTGGCGTTCCAATAGTTTTGCAGGCGCAGGATGATTTCTTGAAAAGTTGGGCCGGTCATTTTGATACGTGCTCACACGGTGTCGATAACCCTGATTTTACGGGTTTCGCTCTGGCGAGGCAAAGTTAAACGACAAGTCTAAATTGTCCGCCGGTGATGTCGGATGACGGAAAACAGCAGCGCGGCCGCCAGCAGCAACAGTACCGGCGCATCCCGCCAGCGGATATAGGGGGTGGTACCTTGGCGCGGAATCACGTCGACCTCAAGCACGCCGCGGGCAAATTGCGGCAGCGACTTGACAACCCGGCCCTTTTCGTCGATGGCGGCGGTGAGCCCGGTATTGGTAGAGCGCAGCATCCAGCGCGAAGTCTCAAGTGCACGCATCTGCGAAAATTGCAGGTGCTGATCCGCCGCCAGCGAGCGGCCATACCACGCCATGTTAGAAATGTTGACCAGCAGCTCTGCCCCCGGCAACGGGCCGGCAATTTCGGCGCCAAAGGTATCTTCGTAACAAACATTGACGCCGACACGATGCCCGGCCAGTTGCATTGCTGGTTGCGACGCCGACCCCGGGGTAAAGCCGGACAGCGGGATGGTCAGCCATTGGTAGACCCAGGAGAACATCGGCGGCACAAACTCACCGAATGCCACAAGATGCTGTTTGGCGTAGCGCTGACCGGGCGAGCGTCCCAGCGAAACAGCGCCGTTGTAATAATCATAGCCCGCCTGCGCCGGGGCATTCTTGTCAACATAGGCGATTCCCAGCAACAGGTCACCCTCGTTATCGATTGCCTTCTTTCGAAATGCCGCCAAGACGTGGCTGGGGACGTCATGCAGCATCATGGGTAACGCCGTTTCCGGCAAAACAATCAATCTGCCGTGACTTTGTTCAACAAGTTCCAGATAGGTCTCAATGGTTGCGGCGCGCTGGTCTTCGCGCCACTTCAAGTGCTGCGCAATATTTCCCTGGATGAGTGAGACGGATAGCGCTTTACCCGATACGGCGGACCATTGATACGCGCCAAGCACAATCCCGCCAAGCCATACAATCGCGGTGGTGATGAACAGTGCGCGGCGACGAGCCACCGGCAACACCGTGCCGGACAACTTTGGCGACGCAACAACGATGGCACCCGCCGTGAGCGCCAGCAATCCACTAATACCAAACACGCCGACAACAGGTGCATACCCTGCCAGCGGCGCAATCGCCAGTTCAGACGGGGTTTGTGAATAGCCAGCAATCAGCCAGGGAAACCCGCTGACAACCCAGCCGCGAAGATACTCGGCGCCGGTGAATGCCGCGGGCATCAACAGCAAAAAACGCACCAGTGGCGGGACCTTCAGGCGCGCCTGCAACCAACCCGCAAGCGCGGGATAAAGCGCGAGGTAACAACAAAAGACAAACACCGCGACACCGGCCAATAACGCCGGCATATTGCCGTAAACATGCAGGCTGACATAGAGCCAGGAAACACCGGCCAGAAAAAGCCCAAGACCCCACGAAAATCCAATCGCCGCAGCCTGTCGCGGTGTTGTGGCGCCCGACCACAACGAAAATAAAACCACCAACACGATGAGTGTCAACGGCCAGGCGTAAAAAGGCGCAAATGACAGGACTGTTGTTGCACCGGCAATGCCAGCGATAAAAAGTTTGTGGGGCAAACGCACAGTCGGCCGTCAGGACAATTCGCGCGACTTTTCGGCAACAGAACCGGCCGGGATCGTATCGACCGCACCTTTGTCCGCACCAATACGTTCCACCATCAACGAATGCACCTTGCGACTGTCGGCACGAAGGACCAGAAAGCGGAAACCGTCAAATGCAATCGACTCGTTACGTTTTGGCACATGGCCAAAACGGTTGACCACAAGTCCGCCCACCGTGTCGAAGTCCTCATCGGAAAAATTCGCCGCGAAGTGCTCGTTGAAGTCGTCAATTTCGGTCACCGCCTTGACGCGGTAACGGCCCGCTTTGTCCGGCAGGATGTTGTCCTCGGTTTCATCAAAGTCGAATTCATCCTCAATATCGCCAACGATCTGCTCGATCACGTCCTCGATGGTGAGAATGCCGGCGACACCGCCATATTCATCAACGACGATCGCAATATGGTTGCGGTTCGCCTTGAACTCACGCAACAACACATTCAGACGTTTTGATTCCGGCACAAACACCGCCGGCCGCAGCATATCGCGGACGTCGAAATCATCCGCATTGGCGTAATAACGCAGCAGATCCTTGGCGAGCAAAATGCCGATGACATTGTCCCGCGAGTTCTCAAAAACCGGAAATCGCGAGTGCGCGGTTTCAATGACGCTCGGTATGAACTGCGCCGGCTCGTCTTCAACGTCAATCATGTCCATTTGTGAGCGCGGAATCATGACATCGCGCACCTGCATTTCTGAAACCTGCATCACGCCTTCGATCATGGTGAGTGCGTCGGCGTCCAGCAATTCATTTTCGAGTGCGCCGTGCAACAGCGCAACGAGTTGATCACGATCCTCGGGCTCGCGGAGCAACATTGAGGAAAGCCGCTCCATTAGCGATCGTTTCGGGCCATCTTCCATTCGGTCATCGCCGCGCATTGTGTATTGCAGCGCGTTGCGTGCAATTTGCGGCTTGCTGTTGAGATATAAGCATTTTACCGTACTCGGCCGAATGGCAAAACGCCAATCTGCCGCAGATCACAAAATAGCCGTGGATTTGTGTTTTAGCCGGTCGCGTCCAGATAGGGATTGGCCACGCCTAATGTCGCCAGAACACTGGCTTCGAGGGCCTCCATGATTGCCGCGTCGCGGGGTTTTTCGTGATCGAATCCCGCAAGGTGCAATACCCCGTGAATGGTCAGGTGGGCGTAATGATTCTGTAACGATTTTTGCTGCGCCCGTGCTTCACGCGCAACCACCTGCGCACATAACACCAGATCGCCCATGAGCATGGCTGAGTTTTGTTCGTGATAGACAAACGTGAGCACATTTGGCGCGTAGTCTTTGCTGCGAAATGCGGAGTTGAGATTACGCGCCTCGGCGGCATTCACAACGCGCACCGTAAGCTCGGCGGGTCTGGCGACCGCCGCCAGCGCAGACGACGCCCATTTTTTGAACAACTTATCGGTTGGGATGTGCGCAATCCGGCTGATCCGCTGGATGACGATTGTTGATGCGGTCTTTGTCGCAATTGCAGGCACCGTTGCAGTCTTCATCGCAGCGGAATGTATCGCCAAAAGTCGTTGATGGGCGGGGGTTTCACGGCATTTTGTGCTGGGAAACGGCGTAGATTGGCGCGTTTCATTTTCAATTGCGGCGCGTTCTGGTGTGCTCGTCATAGGCAGTGACGATGGCTTGTACGATTGGATGGCGAACCACATCGACTGCCTGAAAATTAGTGAAACCAATACCTGGGAGGTTGTACAACACGTTGCGCGCATCAACCAAGCCGCTCACCTGCCCGCTCTTTAAGTCAACCTGCGTAACATCGCCGGTAATCACCGCCTTGGTGCCGAAGCCGATCCGTGTCAAAAACATTTTCATTTGCTCGGGTGTGGTGTTCTGCGCCTCGTCAAGGATGATGAACGAATGATTCAGCGTGCGTCCGCGCATGAATGCGAGCGGTGCCACCTCGATCTGGTTGCGCTCAAACATACGGCTGACCTTGTCGAAACCGAGTAAATCGTAAAGGGCATCGTAAAGTGGGCGCAGGTAGGGATCAATTTTTTGCGACAGATCGCCGGGCAAAAATCCCAGCCGCTCCCCCGCTTCAACCGCCGGTCGCGTCAATACAATACGTTTGACCTGGTCGCGTTCGAATGCGTCCACGGCGCAGGCCACCGCGAGGTAGGTTTTTCCGGTGCCGGCGGGACCGACGCCAAAAGTGATGTCGTGGGTTTGGATCAGTTGCAAATACTGCGCCTGACGTTCGGTACGTGCGCGCAAATCGGCACGGCGTGTGTGAAGTGTGACATCGCCACCACCGGGTACCACGGCATGTGCGGTACGCTTTGCATTTTTCCCGTCCCGGGCATTCTGTAATTCGACCAGCCCGAGTTGAATCTGTTCGGCAGACATGTCGCCGTTTGCCGTGTCGTAAAACCGGTTCAGCGCCTTCGCTGCAACTTCTATATTGTCACGTCCACCCGAAACCGAGAACTTTTCGCCGCGCCGGGAAATTGCGACATCGAGTGTCGCCTCGATTTGCCGCAAGTTTGCATCGAGTGCGCCACACAAAGCGTTCAACCGGTGATTGTTGACCGGTGTGAACGAAAATTCGAGTGATGGCGTCTTCATCACCCGACAGCAATTGATGCCGTTTCACCGGTAACCACTGCTGCACGCAAGGTGAAATGCATGGCCCTGGTAATTTCCACATCGACAAAATGCCCGATCAAACGCGTGTCACCCGGGAAATTGACGACGCGGTTATTGTCGGTGCGCGCCATCAATTCACTGGCGTCCTTGCGCGAAACGCCTTCGACCAACACACGCTGGATGCTGCCGACCATCGATGCCGAGATAGCCGTTGATTGCGCCTCAAGCACTTGTTGCATATGTCGCAACCGCTTTAGTTTTTCATCCTGCGGCGTGTCGTCGTGCAAGCTTGCTGCCGGCGTACCGGGGCGGCGCGAGTAGACAAACGAAAATGCGCCATCAAATTTGATATCGTCGATCAACTTCATCGTGCGTTCAAAATCCTCTGCAGATTCCCCCGGAAAGCCGACAATAAAATCGCTCGATATTGAAATTCCCGGACGTTTTTCGCGAAGCCGCCGGATGATCGATTTGTATTCCATCACCGTGTAGCCGCGTTTCATTGCGGCAAGCACCCGGTCGCTGCCGGCCTGAACCGGCAGGTGCAGTTGTGAGACCAGCTTTGGCAACTTCGCATAACAATCAATCAGACGTTGGGTAAATTCAAGCGGATGCGACGTTGTGTAGCGAATCCGCTCAATTTGATCAACATCATTCACCGCCGTCAACAAGTAGGCAAAATCCGCCTCGTCCTGTTCGCCATCAGCGTTCGTCATGGCGCCGACATAGGCGTTTACATTTTGACCAAGCAACGTCACCTCTTTTACGCCGCGCGCCGCCAGGTTGCGGATTTCATTCATCACATCGTTAAACGGTCGCGAAATTTCCTCGCCGCGTGTATAGGGCACCACACAGAAGCTGCAGTATTTTGAGCAGCCTTCCATGATGGAGACAAACGCCGTGGCTCCATCAATCCGTGCCGGCGGCATATTGTCGAATTTTTCATTTTCAGGAAACGAAATGTCGACCTGCGAGGTTTGTGTTTTTTGTTGTGCGTCCATCATGGCCGGCAGGCGGTGCAGCGTCTGTGGGCCAAACACCAGATCCACATATGGTGCGCGCTTGATCAGCGCCTCGCCTTCCTGGGACGCCACACAACCACCAACACCGATCAGGACGCCCGGCTTCGCATCCTTCAGCTCGCGCAAGCGGCCTAAATCGGAAAACATCTTTTCACTGGCCTTTTCGCGCACCGAGCATGTGTTGAGCAAGATGAGATCGGCATCTTCGGCGCAATCGGTCTTGACATATCCTTTATGGGCTTTAAGCACGTCCGCCATCATGTCCGAGTCATACACGTTCATCTGGCAACCAAAAGTCTTGATAAAGAGCTTCTTGGCAGCGGGGACGGGATCGGTTGGCGAATCAGGTGTGAGCGGGGACATTTTTCCTCCTGGATCTCGGCGATTATGCCGGGCAGGTATAACAATTGTATGGCGATCGGCACGACTAAACTGGACCAATCGGCAAAAGCTTGCGTGCGGCAAACCGCCCAATGAACAACATTTTTGTGCGGCCGTAACGAATAAGGGCCGACCACTCGGTCGGCCCTCATTCTTGTTTGGTGGCCAATCCCTGATTCGAACAGGGGACCCACGGATTATGATTCCGTTGCTCTAACCGGCTGAGCTAATTGGCCTTTTTTGATTTGTACAACGATCAAAAGGTCGCAAATTATGCCCGTTTTCAGTTGTTTTTGCAATCACGCGGCGGAAAAGGTCAGCCACGCTTCTTGTCCCCGTTCTTGACGAATTTTTCCAGCCAGCGATTCGATTCCCAAAGCCGGTGCAATACGGATTCGCGTCCGCGGTAGCCATGATCCTCATATGGCAGCATGACCAGCCGTGCAGTTCCGCCCAAACCGCGAATTGCCTGATAAAAACGCTCACTTTGAACCGGGAACGTACCCGTGTTTGAATCGGCCTCGCCGTGAATCAACAATATCGGCGCCTTGATCTGGTCCGCATAGTTAAACGGTGACATCTGTGCGTATATATCTCGCGCTTTCCAGAATGTACGATCTTCCGCCTGAAAACCAAACGGCGTCAGGGTGCGGTTATAGGCGCCGCTTTCGGCGATCCCTGCCGCAAACAGTTTGGTATGCGCCAGCAGATTGGCGACCATAAACGCACCGTATGAATGTCCGCCCACGGCAATCTTGGCGCGATCCGCAACGCCACGACGCACCACCTCGTCGATCGCCGCCTCGGCGCTGGCAATCAATTGCGGCAAATATGTATCGTTCGGTTCCTTGCCATTTTCACCCACAATGGGCATCACCGGGTTGTCCAACACGGCGTAACCCTGCGTCAGGAACGGCAAGGGGCCGGAATAGCTGGGACGTACATACCTGAACGGTGAGCCGCTGATCTGGCCCGCCGCGTCGGCCGACCGGAACTCCCGCGGATACGCCCACATCAAAAGCGGCAGCGGGTCATCTCCGCGTTTGAACCCGGCGGGCAGATAAAGCGTGGCCGACAGCTCGACGCCATCGCGACGCTTGTATTTGATGACCTCCTTGGTGACATTTGCCAAGGGGTTCCTCGGCGTGGCGAATTTGGTCAGCGCAACCATCTTGGCGCTGGCAATATCACGCACAAACATGTTTGGCGCCTCGGCTGCACTTTCGCGCTGAAGCAACAGTTTGACCGCATTCGCATTCATGCCGGAATCAAAAACCGCGATCGGCAATTCGAAGTTGGGCGCTTCCGAGCGGAACAGGCGGCGTATCTCTTTGCCATCCAGATCAAGCCGGTCAACAAACGGACGGTCACCTTCCGGCGATGCCCCTGCGCCGTTCAAATAGAAAGCCCTGCCATCCGGCGAAAAATTAAGTACGCGATACCCGCGTGAATTTGTCTCGGTGAACGGGACACCAGGATCGTTATAGCGATCCTCCGACGAGCGGTCGAAGAGTTTGATGGCAGTTTTGCCACTGTCACCCGGGGAAATGCGCCATGTGTTTATCTTGCGCGACTTGCGGGATGACTCGGTCAACAACGCCACGTCATCATTTCCCCAGACAATACTTTGGAAGCGCAACTCAAGTTTTTCGAGCAGCTGTGGCTCCCCGGTAAACGGTGATGGCAGCATGAAAAAATAGTCGCCAAGCCCATTGCGCCGCATTTCGATGGCTTGCACCCAGGTGATGGTTGCGTTTGCATCACTTCGCCAGCCATATTGCCGCGGGCCACGGCGCACGGCATCGGCATCCAGCTCTTCATCTTCAGCGAGCGGGAGATCCGACAAAACCTTGACCACCGCACCGATGTTCGTCTCCAACGCGTCGCGAATCTCGCTTTTCACCGCAAAACGGCTTAACGGCACGGCATATGAATAGGGACGTTTCAGGGTTTGCGTCATCGCATATTGTCCATCCGGTGACGGCGCAAAACTGCGCACCACGCCACTCGCAACCAGCGCCGATTTCCCGTCGAGCCATATACGGTTGATGTCGGCGGTGGCGTAAAAGTCGAACAATGCCTCGTCGTGCGGGGACTTCAGCAAATCCTGATAGGTGCGGGCAGCATTGCGGCGGCCGATGTTTTCCTGAACAGCGGGACCAACGCTTACCGCCACCGACCGCGGGGGCGCGCCGCGGCCTTGCGGAATCAGCGCGACAAGCAACGATTTGCTATCGCCAAACCACGCAAATGCACGACCCATCACGCTGTTGAGCGGCCGCTCAACAATACGTTTAGCCTGCATGCCGTTGGTGAGGTCAACAACCATCAATTCAATTGCGGCCTCACGCACCAATGAAAATGCAACGCGTTTTCCGTCTGGCGACCATAACGCCTCACCAATTCTTGCGTTGGCGGGCAAGCCCGCAACAAGACGCTCAGACCGATCGGAAAGCCTGACAAACCGCATTCCGGTTGCGTGGTTGGTACGGCTCTGGTCGTTGTTGCGCGGATTGATCCGAAGCCCCGCGAGACGCAGTTCCGGCTGCGAAAGTTCGTTCACCGACTGCAACGCCGGCCGCTCAAGCAACATGATCCATTCGTTGGTTGGAGAGAGCGACGTCTGCGGGATGAGCGGCGCATCAACCATGTCTATCATTGCCTGCGGAGGCGATTGGTAACGTACCGCATCGTTGGCCGAGGCTAGCCCAATACTGGCAGCTGTTGCAACAAAAATGAAAGTGGCCGGCAACCGGAACGAAACCGGCAAGTTTAAAATTGGCATTGTTGATTACGATGAGTTTAGGACGTGGATAATAGTCTGACCCATTTGCTGATACATCGACAAATAGGCGGCGTTCAGCTTGCGAAGCGAGTTATCCTCCAGTTTACTGGGATTAACGTCAATATATGCGCATGTGCGGCAAGTACAAATGGTCGTTTACACCGAAATCGAGATTGACGGGGTGGTTTGCATTTACCAAAAAACAAGAGTAATGTTGCAGCGCAATATGCGTCTCCACTCTCCCTTTCGGCCACATTTCGCCATACTCCCCAACACATTAGATTCGTTTCGGCCATCGTTCCGGTTAGCACCTTCGTTTCGATGTGCCCGGATTAGCCGCTCAGCATGGAACCCACAAATAAAAAACTAAGCGCGCTTACCATTGGCGCAATCGGTGTCGTGTTTGGCGATATTGGTACCAGTCCGCTTTATGCGCTGAAGGAGTCGTTCAGCCCGGCGCACGGCATCCCGCTCAATCAAGCGACTGTGTTTGGTATTTTGTCGGTCATGTTCTGGGCAATGACCGCGCTGGTCACCGTCAAGTATCTGATGTTCATGATGCGCGCCGATAACAAGGGCGAAGGCGGGATATTGGCATTGACGGCATTGGCGCAACGCTGCTTTCGAAAAGGCACGCGGCGGCATTGGTGGGTGGTTGCGCTTGGCATGTTTGGCGCGGCAATGTTTTATGGCGATGCGATCATCACGCCCGCCATTTCAGTCCTATCGGCTGTCGAGGGGCTGGGGCTGGTTGAGCCAGCTCTAAACCAATTTGTTGTGCCAATTTCAATTGGAATTTTGATCGCACTGTTTGCGGTTCAACGGCACGGCACGGCTGCTGTTGGTCGATTTTTCGGGCCTGTGATGGTGCTCTGGTTTTTGGTGTTGGCGATTCTTGGTGTATTGCAAATCATCAACAACCCCGGCATTTTGCACGCATTCAACCCTTGGTACAGCTGGCAGTTTTTTATTGAGCACAAAGTTGCCGCCTGGATTACGTTGGGCGCGGTTGTGCTTTGTGTCACCGGCGGTGAAGCACTTTATGCCGACATGGGACACTTTGGGCGCAAACCGATCCGCGTCGGCTGGTTCTCGCTTGTTTGGCCTGCGTTGCTGCTCAATTATTTCGGTCAGGGTGCACTGTTGCTATCAAACCCTGACGCGATCAAAAATCCGTTTTATTTGATGGCACCAAATTGGGCATTGTTGCCGATGGTCGGACTTGCAGCTTGCGCAACGGTAATTGCCTCGCAAGCGGTCATTTCAGGTGCGTTCAGTTTGACCAAACAGGCCATTCAGCTTGGCTACCTGCCGCGCTTCAGCATTCAGCATACCAATGAGCTTGAGTCAGGCCAGATCTATATTCCGTTTATCAATTGGGGCCTGTTGCTGGGCATCATTGCGCTGGTTTTAATCTTCAAAAATTCAAGCAATCTGGCGGCCGCCTATGGCATCGCCGTCATGCTGACAATGACGATCGACACACTATTGTTGCTTGTTGTCATGGTCTACATTTGGAAATGGAGCAAGTTGTTTGCCTTTGTTCTGATTGGCGGGATTCTGGCCAACGACATCATGTTTCTTTCCGCGACTGCGACAAAAATTGGCGACGGCGGATGGTTTCCGCTTGTCATTGGTGCAGCCATGTTCACCATCATGAGCACTTGGCGGCGTGGGCGCGAGATCGTGCGCCGTAAAGTCAACGATGGCGCGATGCCGTTGAAAGGATTTGTCGAGTCTATTTCGCTGTCTGATACGCCGCGGGTGGAGGGCACCGGCGTGTTCATGACAACCAATCCTGGCGGCGTGCCAAATGCGCTTTTGCACAACCTTAAACACAACAAGGTTCTTCACGGACGCGTCATTATTTTGTCGATCATGATTGAAGATATCCCCCGGGTGCCGAAAGAGGATTACATTTGGATTGACAATTTGGGACATGGCTTTTACAGCATCACCGCACACTATGGATTTAAAGAAACACCCAACGTCCCGACGATGATGAATGATTGCCGACTTCAATCCATGACGTTTGACATGATGGATACGAGCTTCTTTGTTAATCGTGAGTCACTTATCGCCACACCGCGTGGGGGAATGGCTCTTTGGCGGGAACATCTGTTTGTTTGGATGTCGCATCTTGCTGCCAAGGCATCTGACTACTTTCGCATCCCGACCAATCGTGTTGTCGAATTAGGGACACAAGTCGAGATATAGCGGATAGATGCCATCAGGTCAGCGCCTGCTGGTGCGGCACGATAGTGCCTAACGTTATTTGCTGATTGACGATGCCGGTATTTCAAAAGCAAAAAGCCCAGTACGGATGTACTGGGCTTTTTGTTTATAGGGTCTTGGCGATGACCTACTTTCGCACGGGTATACCGCACTATCATCGGCGCTACGTCGTTTCACGGTCCTGTTCGGGATGGGAAGGGG
>JANPDI010000241.1:0-1542 GCA_031431435.1 Burkholderiales bacterium | reverse complement strand
CGCACCTGCACGTGCTGGTGGATTGTGAAGCGCATTCCGCGTCGCTCGATGATGAAAAGGTGATGTTGTCGGCATACCTGGTTGACCTAGCACAGGCGTTACTGGCGCTGGCGCGCGCCGGTGTAAAAATACAGACCATCGTGCTCGGTAAATTGGGTGGCGGCAGTTACGTTGCCCTGGCCGCAGCGTCGAGCGAGGTCAACCTGATCTACGGGATGGAGATACAATTGCTCCCCGGCAAGGCCATTGCGGCGATTTTGGGCGATGCTTCGGGTGTTGTACCTGAATTCGCTGACTACTTGAAGGCAGGCGTGGCCGAGCACGAACTTAAAATTGGCGTGATCTAGGGAAGCTCTGATTTAGTCCATTTCGTCGCCATACGTTGTTGCGAACACAAAAACTCCTCCTTACATATCAAACATATGCCGCGTCGAAATTTTTGTATTCACGCCTAGTCTGGCTTAGAACTGTACTTAATCAGAACTTCCCTAGAACAACGATAAAAAGAACACCTAAAAGAACAACTAAAAGAACAACAGCATGAATCTGTTTGCACTTTTCCAATCGCGTTTTCCAACTGACACGAGCCTGCCGTTTCTCGAAACCGAGACCGGCCGCTCGCTCACGTTTGACGCGCTTGATCAAACCACGGCGCGTTATGCCGGCCTGATCCGGTCGCTCGGCGCGGCTCCTGGCGACCGCGTGGCCGTGCAGGTGGAAAAATCGGTCGAATCGATGCTGCTGTATCTGGCGTGTTTGCGTGCCGGCGTGGTGTATCTGCCGCTCAACAGCGCCTATCGCGAAAGCGAAATCGCCTATTTTCTCGGCGACGCCACGCCGAAGATTTTTGTCCACGCTTCCAAAGACGCCGATTGGATCGAACCGATTTGCCAGTCACTCAACATTGCGCACCAATTCACCATGGATGCGGAGGGCAAAGTGCAGGCAGGGAGCGGCGATTGGGCCAAAAATGCCGCAAACGGCACGCCAATGGTAGGGTTTGAAAATAGAAATGATGATGATCTCGCCGCCATTTTGTACACCTCCGGCACCACCGGGCGCAGCAAAGGGGCGATGCTGACCCATCTGAATCTGTCGTCGAATGCCTTGACGCTGCATCGCGCATGGGGCTTTCAGCCGGATGATGTACTACTGCATACGCTGCCGTTGTTTCATGTGCACGGACTGTTTGTGGCGCTGAATACGATATTGCTCAATGGCGGCAAAATGATTTTTCACACCCGCTTTGATGCGCCGGCCGCCATCGCCGCGATGCAACGCGCCACCGTCTTTATGGGTGTGCCAACCTATTACACACGGCTGCTCGCCGAGCCGGCGTTTGATGCGGCGTGTTGCGAACACATGCGGCTGTTTGTGTCGGGCTCGGCCCCGATGTTGGCCGAAACATTCAGTGAATTTGCGGCACGCACCGGTCACCATATTTTGGAACGCTACGGCATGACCGAGACCGGCATGATCACCTCCAACCCATTACATGGTGAACGACGTGGTGGCACGGTTGGATTTGCGCTGCCGGGTGTG
>JANPDI010000240.1:0-2385 GCA_031431435.1 Burkholderiales bacterium | reverse complement strand
CGCACTCGATGGTGTGCGGATTCTTGCGCCCGGCAGCGTCACGCTGATGCGTACCGTGCAAACCCCGGTTGGTATGGCGGCGCGTCGCGCACTGGGTTTTGATATTGATTCCCCGTTTGCACGACCGCGTGGCAGCGTATTCCCGCTCGGCAGTTTTGGTCATACCGGATTTACCGGCTGCATTTTATGGATTGATCCGTATTCACAAACCTTCTACGTGTTTCTCTCCAACCGGGTCTATCCCAATGAAGGCACCAATATATTGCCGCTCTACGGTCAACTCGGCACACTCAGCGCGCTGGCTGTGCGGGATTTTGATTTCGGCAATGTCCCGGGTGCGCTGATGCCGCTGAAATCAGACGCTACAAAATAGTCGCCGGGTGCGAAGCGGCGACGGGATGCTCAAGGACGTTTTGTCGGGGCGTTGGCGACCGGTTTGTTTGCACTTGTTTTTGTGCCCTTGTCTGCCAACCCTTCCAGATACCGTCGAATGAATTCTTTTGACGGAATGCGTTTGATTGCTTCACCCACCACATCGAGCGCAACGTCATCCAGTTTTTTGAAACGCACACACGCCTTGCCCATATCGAGCTTCTTGCCGGTTTTGGCCCACGCATCACGAAACCAGCGGGCGTCGGCGGTCTCACCGGTGGCGCGGTCGACGCACCCGCAATAAACACCCATCATATAAATTGCCAGATGATTTTTTTGTGACGCCAGCGCCGCAAATGGCAGTGGTTGTTTGGGGTCGCAGTGATAGCCGGCGGGGAACAGCTTGTGTGGCACGTAATAACCAATATGCCCGTATTGCATGCCTTCCTCATAGCCCTTGTCGAGATTCTTCAGAATCACGTTGCGCAGCGCCTCAAGCGTGGCGCGACGATCTTCCGGCAGCTCGGCCAGATAGGCGTTGACGCTGGTTGCCTTGGATTGCATGATTGCCCCTGATTGAATGGACGTGCAAAAAATAATATCAGACCTCAACGAAGCGTGGTGCCAAGCCTGACCACAGTCGGAATCGTCTAGAATCGACGGGCATATATCTCACGGACCCATCATGTCATCCACGCTGGTTTTTGTTTGTATTGCTGTGTCGGTGCTGATCACGTCATTCATTTCCGGCATTCTTGGCATGGCCGGTGGCATGATTTTGATGGGGGTGTTGCTGGCGCTGCTGCCACTGTCTGCGGCGATGATGGTGCACGGCATCACACAAATGGCATCAAACGGCTGGCGTGCGTGGTTGTGGCGCAGTCATGTTGACTGGCGCATTTTCCGCGGCTATGCGATGGGCGCGTTGCTGGCATTGGCGGGTTTCATCGCGATCCAATTTGTGGTGAGCAAGCCGGTCGCCTATATCTTGCTGGGGCTGACCCCGTTTATCAGTTTTGCCCTGCCGAGCCGGCTTGCGCTGAATGTCGATCACCATGGCCACCCGATGTTGTGCGGAACGGTCTGTACCGGCCTGCAGTTGCTGGCGGGTGTGTCCGGGCCATTGCTCGACGTGTTTTTTGTGCGCTCAAAAATGGATCGGCGTGGTGTGGTCGCGACCAAGGCGATGTCGCAAACATTGGGCCATTTGATCAAAATTATTTATTTCGGCAGCATTGGTGTGATGGTGGCTGGCAGTGCCACCGCCGGACTATCGGTGTCATTGATGGTTGCCTGCGTGGTGTTGGCGTTTACCGGCACCACATTATCGAAACGTGTGCTCGAAAAAATGTCCGACACCAACTTCCGTTTGTGGACGCAATGGACGGTGATGACGATGGGTGTCATCTATCTGGTCAGTGGCATCTGGCTGCAGGCCGGGCTGCATGCCGGTGTTAGAGTCTGACGTCTGCCACGCAACCTGCGTCCAGACCCGTGACCAACGCCATACCAACCACCAACCGCAGAATCTTGATAGCATGTACGCCGGTCGGATTGCCTACCCCGGCCGACTTCGGCAGTGATTTTTGCAAGGCGTTGGTGCGGGTGGGGCCGGACACAAACTGATGGTCGCGCCTACAATTGAATGGCGGTATCAAGCGCCAGCGTGATCATTTCACCAAAACTGGTCTGGCGTTCATCGGTACTCATGTGTTCGTCAGTACGGATATGGTCGGACACCGTCAGGATACCAAGCGCACGCGCGCCATATTCAGCCGCCAGACCATAAATGCCGGCCAGCTCCATTTCGACCGCCAACACATTCATCTTTTCCAACTTGTCGAACATTTCCGGCTGCGGTGTATAAAACAGATCAGCGGAAAACACATTGCCAATCCGCACTTTTTTGTTTTGCGCCGACGCCACGTCCACCGCGGTGCGCAATAAATCGTAATCGGCAATCGCCGCAAAGTCATGGTCCATCAGCCGCATGCGATTGACCTTGCTGTCGGT
>JANPDI010000239.1:0-53000 GCA_031431435.1 Burkholderiales bacterium | reverse complement strand
CTGGCTGTTGGGGTGCCCGTGAGTACGCCGGTTACCGGGTCCAACGTGAGACCAGGCGGTAGCGAGCCGATCGACACACTCCAATTAAATGGTGCCGTTCCACTCGCGGTGAATTGGTGGTCCGCGTATACGATCCCGACTGCGCCGGCTGCCGGTGGGGCGCTGGTGATACTAGGGGCAATCAGAGTTGGTAGCGCGTCCGACACCATTCGGCCGAAAGCGTGTGGGGCAGAACCGACGTTTACACTGGCGATCAGCGTGTTGGTCGATGTATCGAAAATAGACACCGCATTCGCATCACGGCGTGCCACCACTAACGTCGAGCCGGTGCTGTCGAGAGACAAGCCTAGGGGTGTACCAGGCACAGCGAAGGTCGTCACGGCTTCCGTGGCAGTATTGATGACAGAGACTTGATTACTAAGATGGTGACTCACATAGAGTTTGTCTCCGGACGGCGATATTGCAAGGCCGTACTGCGCGCTTGGCAGGGTGATCGTGCCCGTGATGGCGTTGTTTCTGGTGTTAATTACCGTCAGCGTGTTACCAGTGTAGTTCCCGACATAAAGCGTCCGGCCATCTGGATGCACAGCCATGCCGAGTGCACCGGATACCCCGGTGATGGTGCGCAGAACGTTATTTGTCGGTCTGTTGATAACCGTGACCGTATTGGCCGTATTCGAACTGACAAACAATCGGTTGCCGGACGGGCTAAGAACCAGGTCATCGACCCTCCCAGTCGGCAGCGTCGTGGCGACGGTGTTTGTGCTGGTATCGATGACACTCACCGTGCCACCCGATACACTGCCAACATAGACATTGGTACCATCACGGCTGACCGCAATGGCACTGGCCTGCGTGCCGACCGGCACCGTCGCAACGACTGAATTGCTCGACGTGTTAATGACCGAAAGTGTCCCACTTTTGTAGTTGGTCACGTACGCGAAATTACCCGATGGCGAGACGGCAACACCATAAGGTCCGTCGCCAACAGTGATGGTGGCGATGACTGATTGTGAGGTCAGGGCCACCACAGACACACTGTCACCGACGTCGTTTGGCACGTACGCGAATGGCCCGACCGCCGGTGTGACGGTGAAATTCAGTGTTTTGGTTGCGGTGTTCTGATCGCTCGCGACCGAGATGATCGTGGCGTAAGTGCCAGTCGTGCCGGACGAGGCTTCGACAATCAATGTGCAAAAATTTCCGGTCGGCAGCACGGTGCCGTTGACGCACACGTTCCCGTTCTGTGTACCTGAAAACACAATCTTGCTCGAACCACCGTTGTCGATCACACCGATGGTTGCTGTGGGCGCCCCGAGATTGGTGACGGTTAACGTTACGTAGCTCGTTTGAAAAACAGTGTTCGAAGCAAAGTCATTGGGTGACGAGGTGATCGCAATACCTGCGTTGGCGAGCGTGCCGACGCAGAGGGTCACAAACGCAAGAACGGCCGTCGACAAAAAACGGCGGCAGAACACCATCATAAAATTGCAAACGTGTGCGTGCTTATTCATGTGGGATTCCCTAGGCGAACAACGTATTGTTACCAAATCCTGCGCCATTAGTCCCGGGAGGAAAAGTGAAGCGCCTCACATTGACTACGATCTGACGCAATCGCGGGGTGCCGCAGTGCGTCATGTTGACGGCGTAAGTAAAACTTGTCGGAACCGTTATGACACTGGCCAAGCCGTTCGTCATTGTGCCGTTTGATTGGAAAATATCAATCGTTCGGCCATTTGGTGCGGAATCGTCAGGCGGATGCACGACGGTTGTTGGCGAATTAACAGTCGCATTGCCGGTGACAAACAAGCGACCACCGGCGAGTTGGCCGGCAATGTTGTATGTGACGTTACGCGTCGCCTGCGCATCGTTGCCTTTCACCGTCACGCTGCCGACCGTAAGCTCACCGGTCTGATGTCGAAAATTTGCGTTGTCAACGTTGAGCGAGTAGGTTGAAACATTCGCTGTCGACGTATCAAAATTCAAGGTCAACTTTTTGAAGGTGGTTGCACCCGCGTATTGCATGTCACCAAGCCGGGCCGTTACATTCAGCGTGGTGGTTACCTTGCCCTGGCCTTCAATGGTGCCGTCAATTTTGAGTGAGCCGATCGAATAGATATTGGCACCGGCATTGCCAGCCGACCCCAAAATGACGCGCTTACCGGCGTTGGATACCGTGGCTACTCGCGACCCGCTGCTGGAACCCCCGGGAACCGAGCCAAAGTTGATTGCGATCGGCGAAACGCTCAGAGCGGGTGCCGGCACGGTACACGCTGGCAACACTTTTTTGTTGACGCCAGTCTGCGCCGTGCCGGCTGCAGCGACTGTTGGCTCGAGCGCGACCGCCAGACTGGAGGTCCCCGCCAAGCCTGTCAAGCAAGCAGATGCCCATGCGGCGGGTGTGATTGCGAGGAGGAAAATAGCGGCGACCGCCAGTCTGCCGGTAATTCGACCTATTGACCGATTGCGTTGTTGTGTCAGATTCGACATGATCGCTATCCCAGTTGGGTATGCCATGCAATAGCATCGCGTCTGTGATATTACGCCGACGGCCGGCTTCTTGCTGTGAACAGCGTCACGTTGCGCATCCCGCTATTAGGGGATGGACAAGGCCTTAGCGACCGAAAATGACAAATCTCATTGTCAGTCGGCGCCAGGAAAGTCGGTTGCGACAACCTGCTCCCTATGGCGAATTTCCGCAAGTAGACACAAAAAACCTGCCCGCCCCGAACGGCACAAACACGCACCCGGTACCGGTGAGCGGCACAGTGTTGGTGGTTGGTGTGGCGTTGCTGGTGATAGTCAGGGTGCCCGGCCGGCTGCCGATCCCTTGTGGGCTAAAGGTCAGGTTGATGGTGCAACTCTGTGTCGGGTTCAACGGCGACGAGCAGTCATTGGTTTGTGAATAGTCTTCGCCCGTCAGGCTGATGCGCGTCACATTCAACGGCAACTGGCCGACATTACTCACCGTCAGGCGCTGGGTCGTCGGCGCACCCAAAAGGCCGGTGCCAAATCCAATGGTGGTCGGGTTGAGCCGTACGATGGGTACCGGTACCGCAGCGGCCAGTCCACTCAGGCGAACACTGGTGGTGCCGGCCGGCTGGGTCGCATTGCTGGCGTTACTGCTGATCACGAGGTTGGCCACTTTGGCACCAATCGGCGCCAACGGGCTGAAGCGGATGGTCAAGCCGCAGCTGGCGTTGGGAACAATGACGGTGGCGCAGTTGCCGCCAAGCGTGAAGTCGCCCGCATTGGTGGTGCCGTTTGTCGGTATGACGACCAAACTCGTGATGTCGAGGTTGGCCGTGCCGGTGTTGGTGATCAAAACGGCTTGCGGGCTGCCGGTTGTGCCGATGACTTGCTCGGCAAAGCTGAAATTTGCATTATCAACACCACTGTTGCCGCCGGTCACGCGGATGCTTGGCTCGCGACGTGGCGTGCCATTGGCGGATAGTCCGACACTGCGAATGGTGGTGCCGACGCCGGTGGCGGTGGCGTTGTGGGTGATGTTAAGGCTGGCCGCCCCGGGGCCGCTGCCCGGCACTTCACCTAGTCTTGTCGGGCTGAAGATGAGGCTGACAAAACAACTACCGGCCGGTGGCACGCTGCCGCCGCAGGCGGGTGTGGTAGCGGGGATCGGTGGATTCGGTGGCACCGGATCGGCGCGACCCGCAATCAACGTGAAACCGGCCGACACGGCGGCGTTGTTGAAGGCAATGTTGCTGATCAACAGTGTCGCCGTACCGGTATTGGTCACAACAATTGACTGTATCGATGAGATCGAACCGATGGCCTGATCACCAAAAACCAAACTGTTGGCCGACAAACTGATATTTGGTATCGGCACGGTCACGCCCTGCCCGTACAACAAGGTGCTGCTGTTGCCAAACACGGCGTCCGAATTAACTGCGAAACGGCCGGTGAGCGCGGCCGGGGTCAACGGCGTGAAGCTGATATCGACCTTGCAGGTATCACCCGACAACAACGTGGCCGGACTGATCGGGCAATTGCTGGTGTAGCCAAAGTCACCGGAAATGGTGAAGCCGGTCAGTGTCAGCGGCGGTATACCGACGTTGGTGATGATTACCGGCTGGACAGTGCTTGTGATGCCAACACCCTGGCGGCCAAAGTCAATCGAGCCAAGATTCACATCAATGCTCGGGCCGGGGGGCACCACCGACAACACCGCCACCGACGTATTGATATTCGAGTAGCTCGATTCGAGGTCACCCGGCAGAACGGTAATGGCATAGGTGCCAAGATTGGCGGCTTGCACGCTAAACGTGACGGTGCAACTACCTGTATTTGGTATTAGCCCGTTATAAAAGCTAATTCCGGTGGCACCTTCGTCGATACTGATCGACATCAACCCAGCGGGCTTTCGACGGACGCCGGACTTCAAATCGATAGGCAGCGGACTTCTTGCCACCTCGCGGAAGTCGTAAGGGCAATTTGTCTCAGGCGCCGGCAATGCCTGTACAAGCAAGCCCGGCGGCATTGTGATCCCACCGTCGATATATTGGGTAACGCCAAGCAGGGACGACAGTGTCAGCATCACCGTGGCGCTGGTGCCGGGCGCGACACTCGTTGGCGAAACGGCGACCGTCATGATCGGTTCGGGTGGCGGTGGTGTACCAAAGGTAAATTTGACGGCGGAATTCTCGCTTGTGTACGCAGCCGTTATGCCGCCGCTAGGGAGGCGCACGCTGGCAAAGGTGCCGGTCATTGTTCCGCTGGACGAGATTGGCGTGAAGTTTTCCCCTGTCAACGGGGTATTACAAACGGACACAATCTCAACAGTTCCCCCCAATGTGGCATTGCTGAAATAAATAGAATCATAACTAGGATAAACAGGATCACTGCAATACATCAGCGAGAGTTTTCCAGACCCGCTCTGCTGGTAATTACCGCCGATATAGATACCACCGGTTGAATCACCATCAGGCGACGGGTAGATTGTCGCGCCGGTATTGATAACGGTTGAAAAACTAAAACTTTGCTCACCGCCGCCACCCGGTCTGACTGTGCCAGCGGCAAGCGTCAGCGTTCCGGTGCCACCAAAGTAGCTGCCGAAGTTAAGCGTTGCATTAGGTTGTGTTTGCGAAAATTTCGTCGCGTCTGCCAACGTCACCCCAGATAAGCTGGCAAGACCCTTGTTGTCGAACAAAATATCCATGTTCAGAAAGGAGGAGGCTTCGACAATACCGCTCGGCAGGTTGTTAAATCTTGCACCGCCGCTTGAGGTGATATCGGCAGAAAGATCGACAGTCCCTGAATTTTCGAATGAAGCGGCCGACCCAACGACATTCACGGTGCCTAGTGTAAGACTACCCCCCGCTTCGATGATTATCTGGGCGGTGCCAGTGCTGCTCATCAACAGGACGTTGTTGCCAATCGCGGACGCCGACGACAACACCCGCACAATTTTATCGACGATATTTGCCGAGTCGGCTGTACCGGGGACGGTCTTGGACGCGTTACTACAAGTCCAATTCGCATTGTTGGTCCAGCTGCCATTAGTTGGGCCTGTGAAATCACAAGTGAGACTCTGCGCCTGCGCAGAAAATGACATCGTCATTGCGAACAAGACGAATAACATTCGTGCAAATTTTGCGCGGACACCACCAATCGATAGGACAGACATGGTTGAAGGGTCGGACAATGTCGATTTGATGAATGTTTCCATTGGGCTGGCTTTCAAAAAATCCCACGCCTGCAAGGTCGCAAGACGAGAGCGAAGTTCTGATTGTGGCTGAGTCACGTACATGGGCGCGCTGCGCTAATTGCCGATTTTGGGCAATCATTGTTGCCATTGCGCGGCAAGTACGTCATGCATCCGAATATCCAAACGCGTCAATATTACGCCGTTGCCGTGCTTTCAGTTGTGAACAGCGTCACGTTGCCCATCCCTGTTTTGAGGGATGGGGGTTGTCGATGCGTAACGGCATACGACATTAAAGGTCATTACCTGCCGGACGGTTCCACGACTTTTTGCCTGAAACACCGCTTATTTGCTGGTGTTTTATGTTTAGGTCTTTGCCGGTCGCCGACGTCTATGCCCGGCCAAATATGATCTTTTCCTGACGTAATAGTCTGGCAATCAACGCGATGGCGACAACAAAAATGGTCAGATTGATCGCGGCCGGCAGCAAATAATGGATCGCCTCGACCGGTTCGCCGCGCAAAATACGCGTGATCACCATCAACTGCGCCATGACCGGCACAAACAGCTGCCAGGTGGCGTCCTTCACCTGCGCAAACATTGCGATGGCCGGCAAAATGGCAACGGCTTGAATGGCGTAGCTTGCGTAGGTTTGGCCCTCCTTGAAATTGCGGCCATAGGTGGACAGCAGCATTTGCATCACCGCCATGGCCGGCGCAAATGTCAGCACCATGACAAAGAACCCCAGATATTGGGTGGCTGACAGGGAAATGACCGACGCGATGCTGGGCAGATTGCCGAATTTGAGGGTGACCGCAAAACCGAGCAGCGTCAACGCGGCAATGCCCAATGCATAGATCGACACGGCGGCCGCCTTGCCCAATACCAATCCGTCGCGCGTGATGGGGGTCATGAGCAATGGTTCTAGCGAGCCGCGTTCACGCTCCCCCGCCGCCAGATCAACCGCCATCGCGGTGCAACCGGTGACACAACCGATTAAGGTGATCCAGGGGATGATGAATAACAATGCCGCGGCACGTTGTGCGGCGGTGCCCAGATTGGTATCCTGCACCTCCACCGGACGCAACACCGTCGGCGAAATGCCGCGCGCCATCAGCCGTTGGGTCGCCACTTCACTATTAAAGCCGCGCATGACGTTGCGAATCACCCGAATTGACGCGCTGCCGGCATCCTGACGGGTGTCGTCATAAACCAGTTCGACCTTGGCCTCACCGGTGAGAAACTTGGCACTGAAGTCAGCCGGAATGACCAACACCGGGTCGTGTTTTCCCTGTTTGATCAAATCGCGAAAGTCAGGCTTGGGATCCTTCAGGCTGACGTCCTGGCGCTGCATGAAATTAACGATCTCGGGACTGTTGGCTTGCCCCAATACAAACAGCTCCTTTTTTTCGGCCTTTTGTTCGATCGATGAAATGAAATAGCCAAGGCCCATCAGCATGATCGGCCCCATCGCAATCGACAGCAGCAATATCATCAACGTGGTGCGCCGGTCGCGCAGGTGGTCCTTCAGCTCTTTTTTGGCAACCGTCAGAATCGTATTGAGTTTTGACATTGCCATGATCAGGCCGCCTTCATTGTGGGTGCATCATGATGATCGCCTTCGATGCCGGCCAGTGTCACAAATGCGTCTTCGAGATTATTTTTGCCGCTTTGCGCAAGCAACTGGTCGGTTGTTCCCTGCGCCGTCACTTTGCCTTTGGCGATGATGATAATTTCATCACACAAGGCGGCGACTTCTTGCATGATGTGGGATGAAAACATCACCGTGCGCCCTTCTGCCTTCAGCCGCTTGATTAGCTCGCGTAGCGCGCGGGTGGTCATCACATCCAAACCATTGGTGGGCTCGTCCAAAATAACGGTGGATGGCTCATGCACCAATGCACGGACAATCGCCACCTTCATGCGCTCGCCCTGTGAAAACCCCTCGGTACGGCGGTCGATCACGACTTTCATGTCGAGCCAATCGACAAAACGGGCAATGGTTGCCTCGCTTTTGCGGGTGTCGATACCACGCAGTTCGGCGTAGTAACGGATATTTTCCCGGGCTGTCAGGCGTGTGTACAGGCCGCGCGCATCGGTCAGGATGCCGCAGCACTCACGCACACTGTCAGGGTCTGTGCCGACGTTGATGCCATCGACTGTCACGCTGCCACTGCCAATTTCTACCAGTGAACCGATCATGCGGATGGTGGTGGTTTTACCGGCGCCGTTGGGGCCGAGTAATCCGGTGATGGCACCATTGGGTGCGGTAAAACTCACGCCATCAACCGCGACAACCGGTGCTGCCGTGGTGCCAAAGACTTTCTTGAGATCACGGACGTCAATCATTTTTGTTCTCCTTTGTCCGCTTTGCTGTTTGCCGCGTTTGCCGCCTTGTCCTTCTCAACCATCGCTTGGAAAAATAGCGGTCTGGGCAGTCGTTTCAGACATTCACCGTTGAGTCCGGCGACACTGGCCTTTTCTATAAACTGTTTCACCAGCTTCGGACCACACCCCAGATGCGAGGTGCCGTGTCCAACATTCGGCGCGACAAAATGCACACTGTTGGAAAAATTCGTCTTCACTTCATCACCAAAAATCGGCGGGGTGACCGGATCAAGTCCGCCCGACAAGATCAAAATCGGCTTGTCGGATTTGACGGGCGTATAAAAATCCGCCGGCACACTGCCTTTTGGCCAGACTTCGCACGCGGTCGAAAATTCTCGGATGAAGCTGTCGCGGAACGGTGCGATTTTTTCGGCCGCGGCACGGGTCGCCGCGTCGATACGCGGCACATCCTCGGCACAGTTGACCGACATACGCATGCCCATGGCCATTTTGTTTTCGGCCATGTCCATAAAACCACCAGACTGGGCGTACAGCGGCGCAAAATTATTCAGACCGGCCTGTTTTAACGATTCTGGCAGCATCGCCACCAGTTGCGGACTGTATAGCGACGAAAACACCATCATCGCGACGTTGTCGCGGGAAAGGGTTGTTTCCCGCGCAATGCCGGTAAGCGGGTCGGCAATACTCACCTTTTGCGGCGTTTTCTCAAGCCGGGCCAGCAGTGCGGCAAAATCAGCGCGCATTTTTGGATAAGACTTATTGCACACCGTCGATTTCTCACAGGCGGCAAAGGCAGATTCGAGCGCCGCACCGGCGTCACGTGCAAAGGTTGCCGGTAATGCCAGCGAGGTCGACGCCACACTATCGATGACCATCGAGCGCACCTGCGCCGGATAGCGGCGCAGGTACTCTTGCGCCGACCGGGTGCCGTACGAGGCGCCCCACAAATTGATCTTGTCGTAACCGAGTGCGGCCCGCACCTCGTCATAGTCGGCCATGGCGACAGTGGTCCCGTACTGCGTCAAGTCGGCCGTTTTTGACAGGGTGTCACGACACTCAACGTACAACTTGAGCGTCATCGCACGGCGCGTGGCAGGATTGGCCATTTCCGGCGTATCGTCGGTTGGAAATTTACAATTCAAAAAATTCGACTTGCCGGTGCCCCGCTGATCAATAAAAACAACGTCACGTTTGGTGCTGAGCCCGCCAAGAATCATTTGCGCTGAGGGAATCACCTCGGTTGCCGCCTGTCCCGGGCCGCCGGCAAAAAAGAAAATGGGATCGGGCTCCTTGATACGCGCCGAGGCCGGCATGACAACAATATTCAGGGCGATTTTCCGGCCCGTTTTTGTTGCGCGGTTTTCGATCACGTCAAAGGTGGCGCATTTCACGGCGTTCTCAACACCTGGAACGCGGCAATCCTTTAGGGCAATGCTCGGCGTGGACGTTGGTGCATTTTCGGCTGAACAGCCGCTCACGATCAGGAGCGTTGCCAGCGCAGCGGTGCAGAGCGCCGTCGAAGGCATTGCGAAACAAATTTTTTTGGTTTTCATATTGGCATCGGGTTTGCAGATGAGACGAACTTTAACGGATGCGATTGCATCTCGACAATGGCTTTTGACGAATGCCGTCAATAACGCGATGAAACCCCGCCGTTGACGCCTATAATCGCCGCGATGAGCAGCGAGCCTCCGGTACCGGTCTTTCCAAAACTCGATCCTGCAACGCCTGCGTTCTGGGACGTTCGGTTCAGTGCCAACTTCACCCCTTGGGATCGTGGTGGTCCACCCGCCGATTTCCTGGCGTTTGTGCAACAAATGCCGCCATGCCGGACATTGATTCCCGGCTGTGGCAACGCCGATGAAGTGGGATATCTCATCAAGTGCGGCTGGGACGTCACCGCGATTGATTTTTCATCCGTGGCGGTTGCCCGGGCAAAACAGCAGCTTGAATCCAACGGTCTGCCTGGGCGCCATGTCGTCGAGGCGGACTTTTTTGATCCCTGCGGGGCGGCCGTTCCGTTTGAATTGGTCTACGAGAGTGCGTTTTTATGCGCCCTGCCGCCGGCAATTCGTTGCGACTGGGCATTGCAAGTGGCACGCGTGACAGCGGCAGGCGGCGTGCTTGCCGGCTATTTTTTTATCAATGGGGATATCAAAGGCCCGCCGTTTGGCATCACCGAAGACGCGCTGCACGCCCTGCTGTCACCCCATTTTGATTTGATTGACTGCCGGATTCCGGGCGATTCAATCGCCGTATTTCAGGGGAAGGAACGTTGGATGGTGTGGCGGCGCCGATAACCCTGGCGTTTGTGACACGAATCAATTGCCGTTGCTAACAGATTTTTCGGCGCGTCGCTGGCTGATCTCGGTTGGAATATTGGTCACGATAATCGCGGCGCGCCCGGCTTTTTTGCCGGTGTCACCATCAATATCAATTGGCGTCACATAAAGCCGCGCGGGCATCGGGCGCCCGTCGTTGGTGCGCACAAACACATCCAATGCGCCGGGTTGTTTGAGATTGAGGGTGGTGTCAAAAAACGTGGTCCAGCTAGCGTTTGGCTCGACCGGTGAAACCATGCTATTCAGGGTCGTTTCGGCCAGTTCGCTATGACGGTAACCAAAGGCGCGTTCGGCGGCGGCATTCCATTCAATGATCTGACCGCGCTGGTCGCACTCAATGACCGGCAGCAAGGTCGATTCCATGTGACAGGCCAGGGTTTCGGCGCGCCGCTTTGCCTCAACCTGTGCGCGCTTGACGACCACGGCGCGGTGTTCGAGTTTTTGCAGGTCTGCGCCGAGTGAAGTGGTATTTTGCTCCGCCTCACGACGAAACTGTTCGTTTTCCATTTCGGACAAGAGACGTGCGCGGATGATTTCATACTGCAATTCAGCCATATAGATGATGGAGCCCATCATCAACATTGAAATGCATCCCGCAATCCAGTTGCCATCCGCACGCATGAAAAACACGTAAACCGCTGCCGGAAATGCCGCCGGGAGGGCCAGCGCCGCATGGGCAAACCGAATCGGCGAATAGGGCACAACCGAACCGCCGACAAAACCCATGATGGCGATCAGTGAAAACAGCGCCCGAAAGATCGGGTCTGCCACGTATAACCAGGTGCCTAGAAATCCCCATTGGATGCCGGCGAGAAAGTTACCCAAAATGAACAACCACGCCCATTTGTCGGGGTCATTGATGAAGCGTACATGGCTGTAATGCCAGATCACGATGCCGCGGAAAAAAAGTACGCCGATCGCAAACGCCAGCCAGACGACGCCACGCTCACCGTCGCCGGTTGAATAAAGCATCAAAAATGTCAGGATGGTGCCCAGCAGCGACAACGCCATCGTGGTGGGCATCGCGTGATAGACCTCGGCCGTCTGACGGCGTTTCAGTTCAAGCGCAAATGCCACCGAAGCAGATTTTGATGTGTGTCGACGCTCGCTGCCACCGCCGCCATTTCCGCCATTGGCAGTGCGGGGGTCAGATGGGGAATTTGCCGTGCGCCGGCCAAACCCTGCTGAAACGTTCTGGGTCATATATGTGTTCTTTGTGAACGCTTGTTAACCCTGATACCTTACACGCGATCAAAATGTCAAAATGTGAAGTGGTTCACAATTTGTGTTTTATGCAACAAATCTTGGCAATTTTGCCCTGATCGCGGTATGGCAGACGCCGGACAATACGCCCTGCCCAGACCCGGGCATCGCCACCAATGGGCAAATTCCCCCGTCAATGGCGCAGACCGGTGCGGTGCAAATTTTTCCAAAAAAAACCGCAACACAGTGGTTGCGGTTCTTTTTCGGGCGTTGGCCGATGCCTGAACGCGTGGCAGACTATTCACCGAACATGCGCTGTTTGAGTTCGCGACGCTCTTGAGCCTCGATGGTCAGTGTGGCCGTTGGTCGTGCCAGCAAACGCGGTACACCGATTGGATCACCGGTTTCTTCGCAGTAGCCGTATGAGCCGTCTTCAATACGCAAAAGCGCCGACTCAACCTTTTTGAGCAGCTTGCGTTCACGATCGCGCGCCCGCAATTCAAGCGCATGCTCTTCTTCCAGGGTGGCCCGATCAGCCGGATCCGGCACAATCGACAACTCGCGCAAATGTTCGGTGGTCTGGCCGGCGTTGTCGCGCAGTTGCGTTTGTAACTCGGTCAGCCGTTGCTTGAAGAAGGCCAATTGCGGCTTCGACATGTAATCGCTTTTTGATTGCTTCAGGATCTCCGCTTCCGACAACAGTCCGCCAACCCGTTTGGTGTTGGGATTGAACGGCAACACATTCGATGTCACCGCTTTTGCCGTCAACGACTTGGGCAACGGACGGATCGGCGCGTGGACCGATACCATCGGGCTCACCGGTGGTGTTGCGGCAACTGTGCCACGACCGGTTTTGCCGGGGATAATTGCCGTCGATGCCGCCATTGGGGCGATGGAACCTTTTGCGCCCTTGACATTTTGTGCCACGATTTCAACCTTCTCAACCTTGCCAACCTTGGTGAGTTTTTGCATTTTTTCGGCCTTTGGCGCTTCAACCCTGGCTTTGGCGGGAGGCGCGGCGGCGGCCGTTACTTTAGGCGTCACTTTTGTTGTTGCTTTGCTGATCTTGGCGGCGGGCGATTTAACCGCCTTGGTGGCTTTCGGCGCCGGTTTTGACGGCTTGGCTTTGGCGGCAACTTTTGATTTTGTCGGGACGGGTTTTGCGGATTTCTTGATTTTTGACACAACAACTTTCTTCACGACTTTTTTCGCGATTTTCTGGACGGGTTTCTTTTTTACAACTTTCACAACTTTTTTGACGGCTGTTGGTTTTGCGACTTTTTTGACGACTTTTTTTGCGACCGCCTTGCCGGCCACTTTTTTCACCACTTTTTTCACCACCTTGGTCGCCTTTACAATTTTAGCGCCGCCTTTTTTTGCCGTTTTTGCGGATGGTTTGGTTTTCTTGGTATTGGCCAACGTTTTCTCCTTGCACATTTCGATTGGCAACTGCGCGGGGCAATTGCATCACCGTCATGCACACAACTTCGATCGAATACGGCAAAAGACGCGGACGACACGGGCATCACACAGCCGCCCTTATTTTCGAAAACGCGTAAGTCTACTGAAAGCGGCCCGCAAACACAATGTACATCTTTGTGACCGTCAGCGCCGATATTCGTGCATCGGCAACGCCACGCCGCCAAATTTACAACAGAAAACGCCCGCCATGAAAAACCTTGCCGGCGGGCGTATTGCGGTACGGTTGGCGTCAAACAGCACGCCGGTCACAAACTTCAGGCAGATCGATTGTCCGCCGCCCCCGCATCAGCAGGACGGGTGAACCAGCTCATCAATACTGCTGTCAGCAGGATGGACGCGACGATCGCAAGCGAGACAAACACGGGGATTTTGAACCAGTCGACAATCAGCATCTTGATACCGACAAAAATCAACACCAATGCCAGCCCGTACGATAACAAATGGAAGCGCGACGCCAGGTCGGCGAGCAAAAAGTACAGGGCGCGCAAACCCAGAATCGCAAAAATATTCGACGTCATGACAATGAACGGGTCTTTGGTGATGGCAAACACCGCCGGGATGGAATCAACCGCAAACACGATGTCGGTGATACCGATCATCACGATCACCACAAACAGCGGCGTAAAAAATTTCACGCCATCCTTCATCACGGTAAATTGTTCACCGTGAAAGTCGGTGGTGAGTTTGAAGCGGCGGCGGATGAATTTCAGCAGGGGATTCTGGTTTAGGTCCGGCTTGGCATCGGCAAATACCAGCATCTTGATACCAGTCACCAGTAAAAATGCGCCGAACACATACAGCACCCAATGAAATTTCGCGATCAACCAGGCGCCGATCAAAATCATGATCACACGCAGGACAATTGCACCAATCACGCCGATGACCAATGCGCGTCGCTGGAATTCAGCAGGGACGGCAAAAAATGTGAAGATCATCAGGAAGACAAATATGTTGTCCACCGACAGTGATTTTTCAATCAAATAGCCGGTGAGAAATTCAGTCGTCTTCAGGTTCGCAAAATCACGGTTATAACTGCCGTCCAGATACACCCACAGCAAGCCGGCAAACACAAACGACAATGAAATCCAAATCACCGACCATACCGCGGCTTCGGTCGTGGTGACCTTTTGGCCCTTTTTTTTGTCCAAGACAACCAGATCAACCACCAGTGCAACCAACACAAAAATTGCAAAACCCGTCCACATATAGGTATTGCCTATCGATTCAAACATGATGCCTCCCAAAGAGTTAAGAAAATTTCCAAGCCAGATGCCGCTTGCTATCAGCAGGGCAAAGCGGCCAGACACAACCCACGGACGAGGTAAATGGGATGCCTTTGCCGCGTTTGTCTGCCGACAACAACGCGCAAAGGTCTTGCCGGCGATTTAGGCGGTGCCAAACATGCTGCAGGCATTCGCTTGATCGCTGACCGCACCGGAAACAGATCGTTTCGTATTGACGATGCGGAGAATCTTTTTAGCCGGGAGGCTAATCAGACAGGCTACTCCCCTTTGGAAAGTTGATTCAGTTGTCCGACTTGGTGAGAGGCAGCAGCCACAAACACCGCCATTGCGTCGAACAAATCCGAAAAACCATGGAAATTATGCCGCAAAGCGGCGTGATTGGCCAGATGTTTTTCTGCCAAAAATGGGAAAACCTTCATCGATACAATGTGTTAACCATTGACTTGACCCGATGGTCCATGCACATTGGCGGGACGCCCCCCCGACCCTGGATTGCCATGCTTCTTTGGTCCTTTTGGCGGTTCATGGCGATTTTTGGCGGTCGACCGCTCTAAACAAGAATGATTCTTGTTACAATTTGGCATCCTATGACGCATCGTGCGTCCAATAATTGGAAATCGCGACGCGGTTGCGATTGCGCCCACAGCAGAAACATCGGCCAACAATCATGCCAAAAAAATCCGGATTGGGCGCAGTTGCGGCCACCATTGCGTTGGTATTTTCCATTCCCGTATTGGCGGTGATTTGGGGCATTTTCCAGGCCGATAGCGGCGTCTGGGCGCACATACGCGCTACGACCCTGCCCGACCTGCTGACCAATTCGTTGCAACTTGTTTTGTTGGTCGCCATCGGTGCCGGCGTCATCGGCACACTCACCGCATGGTTGACGGCCCGATTTGACTGGTGCGGGCGGCGCACAATCGAGTGGCTGCTGGTGTTGCCACTGGCGATGCCGGCCTATGTGATGGCGTACGCCTATACCGATTTATTGCAATACGCCGGGCCCCTGCAAAGCGCGCTGCGCGAGGTATTCGACTGGCAGGCAAAAACCGACTATTGGTTCTTTGAAATTCGCACATTAAATGGCGCCGCCTCAATGTTGACGCTGGCGCTCTACCCTTACGTTTACCTGCTGGCAAGGGTGGCATTCCTCGATCAATCGCCTTCACTTTTGGAGGCCGGCCGCACATTCGGCTACCAGCGCTGGCAATTATTTTGGCGCGTGTCGTTGCCGTTGGCGAGACCGGCCATTGTCGCAGGCATGGCGCTGGCGATGATGGAAACCCTTGCTGATTACGGTACCGTTTCCTATTTCGGTGTGAACACATTCACCACCGGCATTTTCTCCGCGTGGTTTGCCCAGTCGGATCGTGTTGCCGCGGCCAAACTTGCCACCATGCTGTTGTTTTTTGTCGCACTTGTTCTGTTGTTAGAAACGCTGTCACGGCGGCGTGCAAAATTTGCCGAGACACGCGGCAAACAAATTGTCCGGAAACGATTAAACGGCACCGAAGCTTGGATGGCGGGCGCGACCTGTGCGCTGCCGATCATCGGCGGTTTTTTGCTGCCGTTGTTGTTGTTGACGCGTCTTGCCTTCCAAGACGCCGACACGACTCTCGTATTTTCCCGCTTTGGTGACTTTGCAACGCTTGCATGGAACAGCTTTTCACTTGCCACAATCACGGCAATGATTGCCGTTTCGCTGAGTTTGCTGCTGGCCTACGCCGGTCATACTGGCGGCACCCAAGCGCGCGCAATGTCTGTCGTAAACATTTCCAATCGACTGGTCAGTCTGGGTTACGCGGTGCCGGGCACGGTGATTGCGGTTGGCATTCTGATTCCCGTGACCCGACTGGACCATTACCTCGCCGATCTTGTCTCCGGTTTGATCGGTCACGATTCAGGATTGCTGCTGACAGGCGGCATCGCCGTGTTGATTTATGCATATTTGATCCGCTTTATGTCCATCAGCCTGCAGACCTGTGAAGCCGGCTTTGGCAAAATACTGCCGAGCATGGATGATGCGGCACGATCGCTTGGCATGGGACGACTCGAGGTGGCCCGGCGCATACATCTGCCGCTGCTCAGAACCAGCATGATTACGGCGGGCTTAATGGTTTTTGTCGACGTGATGAAAGAGCTGCCGGCAACATTGGTGATGCGCCCGTTCAACTTTGACACGCTGGCGGTCCGAACCTACACACTCGCCAAAGACGAGCGTCTCGCCGAAGCATCGCTTGCCGCAATGGCAATTGTGCTGGTCGGCTTGATCCCGGTGGTGATGGCTTCGAAAGCCATCACCCGCACAACCGATCAGCGACACTGACAGCCTGCAACGTCAGGATCAGGCAAGGCTGCGAATGGTCGCCAGTGGCGGTGAATCGACCGCCCGACGGGTGCCGATCAACCCCGCCACGGCAATGATTGAACCGCCGCCAAAAATGCCGATCACCGGAATCCACCAATTCAACACAAACGGGACATTCAGCACCCGGTCTGCCAATACCGCACCAAGCGACAACGCACCGACACTCGCAATCAAACCGGCCAACAGGCCGATGGCCAAAAACTCGGCAAGTTGCAACACCACCATCTGCCGGCGGCTGGCGCCGAGCGTGCGCATTACCGCCGCGTCAAACACCCGTTCATCCTGTGAAGTCGCAATGGCGGCGTACAACACCACCAGACCGGCGGCAAGTGTGAACAGAAAAACAAACGACACCGCATTGGCCACCTGATCGGTGATCACCCTCACCTGATTCATGATGGCGGTCAAATCGATGACGGACAAATTTGGAAAGGTCCGGATCAAACCGTTGACGACCTCTTCATTGCCCGCAGGCAGATGAAAGCTGGTGATATAGCTTGCCGGGTAGCTGTCAATTACACCGCGGTTGGCAATCACAAAAAAATTCGCTTTGAACGAATCCCACTCGACCTTGCGCAGGCTGGTGACTTTCGCCGAAAAACGCGATCCGGCAACATCGTAGGTGAGTGTGTCGCCAAGTTTGATCCCGAGTGATTTTGCCAGCCCCTCTTCAACCGAAAACTGTGGCGTCGGATCCGTTGCATCCCAGAATTTGCCGGCAACAATCTTGTTGTCCGCCTGCATCTTGTCTGTCCAGGACAAATTAAATTCACGCCCCGCCAACCGCTTGGCGCGTTCATCGGTGTAACGCCTCGCGGCAACCGGGGTATCCGACACGGCAATCAGGCGACCCCGAATCATCGGGTACAAATCCGGCGTGGTCATTTTGCGTTCCGTAAAGTAGCCGCGCACCCGATCAAGCTGATCGGCCTGAATATTGATGACAAACCGGTTTGGTGTGTTTTCGCCGACCGAGCTTTGCCAACGCGTGATCAAGTCGGTACGCACCAGCGTCAACAACAGCATGGCCATGATGCCTAACCCGAGCGCCATGATTTGCACCAGGCTCGCCCCAGACCGGCGCTTCATATTGGCGATGCCGTAGCGCCAAGAGCCGGTCGCCGCACCGCGCATCCCCGAGGCAAACTGGATCATCAGCCAGCCGGTAAATGCCGCCACCCCGAGCGCCACCACAAACCCGCCGACCGCGATACTGCCAAGCTTAATATCGCCCGAACGCCAGATGATCAAGCCCGCAAGCGTGACAAATCCAAGCAAATAGGCAAACGTCGCCACGCCGTCGAATGGATCCAGATCACGGCGCAATACCCGCAAGGTCGAGACTTTGCGCAACGACAACAACGGCGGCAGCGTAAAGCCAAACAGCAACACCAGGCCGATCGCGAGCCCTTGTATTGCCGGCATGATGGTCGGTGCCGGCAACGCCACCGTAAACAAGCCGGTGAGCAGCGCCGTCAATCCCAGCTGTGCGCCGAAACCGGCGAGCGTGCCCAATACACAGGCCGTCAATCCCAGCATCAGAAATTGCCAGAAATTCAGTGCAAATATATCGGCCTGCGCCGCGCCCAGACAACGCATCATCGCCGCACTGTCGAGTTGGCGTTGTGAAAAGCGGCGGGCGGCAAGCGCAACCGCAACCGATGCCAGCACCACTGAAAGCAACGCCGCCAGGCCGAGGAAACGCTGCGCGCGTTCGAGCGCCACCCGCACCTCGCTGCGTGCATCACGCACCGTTTCGATCCGTTCGCCGCGTTTCATCGTGCCCTTGAAGGCGGCGGCGAACTCTGCCGTGGCAGTAGTCTCACCCGCCATCAGCAACGCATAGGTCACCCGGCTGCCGACCTGCATCAGGTTGGTCGCGTCAAGATCGGCTTTGTTGAACATCACGCGTGGCGCGATGCCGAAATAATCCAGCACGCTATCGGGCTCTTTGGTGATGATGTGTGTGACCTTCAACTGAATTGCGCCGACATTGATCGTGTCACCAATGTTGATATTGAGACGGGTCAGCAGTGCAGCCGGCATCCACGCCGTGCCCTTTTCAGGGATGGCGTCGGCCGCACGATCCGGCGCACCGGTGCTGTCTGCAATACGAACCTTGCCGCGCAGTGGAAAACCGTCCGTGACGGCTTTGAGTTCGGCCAGGCTGACGCCCTGCCCGCGCACCGCATCACCCGACACCATGCTCGGAAACACAACTGTTTCGGCAGTTTGCAACTTCAAACGCGCGGCGGCCTCACGAAACCGCCCATCAATCGGCTTGTCAGCGTTGACAATCACGTCGGCCGCGATGAGTTCGTTGGCTTGACGGTTTAATGCCGACTCGACGCGGTCGGCAAAAAATGCGACCGTCGTGACGCTGGCCACGGCAATCAGCAGCGCAACCAGCAGCACCCGCGCCTCGGTCGCATTGGCGTTACGGCGCAAAAATTTGACGGCAAGGCGGAAATTTTTCATGATGCTTTCGGTGAACGGCGCTGTGAACTGGGCAGAATAATGATTTCAAACATCAATCAGGGCAACGTTTTTCAGACATAAATGCCCTGAACTGCCCATCAATAAACGACTTTCATAATTGATTTGACATCACATCGCCATTGCGGATTGGTCGGCCTCGTCGGTAACCACGCCCGCGTCAATGGTCAAACGACGACCGCAGCGCGATGCAATATTGAGATCGTGCGTGACCAGAATAAGTGTTGTGCCGCGCTCCCGGTTCAATTCAAACAACAAATCAACCATCGCGCGTCCGGTTTTGGCGTCAAGGTTGCCGGTCGGTTCGTCGGCAAACAGCAGCTTGGGTTCGGTTACAAAGGCGCGGGCAATGGCAACCCGTTGCTGTTCGCCGCCGGAAAGTTGTTTTGGATAGTGCTTGACCCTTGCCTTTAAGCCGACCCGTTCGAGGATACGCAGCGCCCGCTCCTTTACCTCGCCGGCACCCGCCAGCTCAAGCGGCAACATGACATTTTCCAGCGCCGTCAGCGACGGCAGCAATTGAAACGACTGAAATACAAAACCGACCAGCCGACCCCGCAATCGGGCGCGACCATCTTCGTTGAGCGCAAACAAACTCTCGCCGTTTATCGCCACATCACCACTGGTCGGAATGTCCAGACCCGCCATCAACCCGAGCAGCGTCGACTTGCCGGAGCCTGATGCACCAACGACGGCGACCGCTTCGCCTGCCAACACCGTAAAATTGGCGTTGTTGACAATGGTCAGAATGCCGTCTGACGTTGGCACCTGTTTGGTGACATTGGCAACACGAATGACCGCAGGTGCGGGCGTGATGGGTGTGGCGGGGTTTGTTGCGGATAGCATCGACGCCTCCCCGGCGCGGTGTTGGTCGATTTGCGCCACGGCGTGATTAGGCAGGGTCGCATCAAAACTGGCGGTTGGCGTCATACTGGATAAAGTGGCTCTGGTGGGTGAATGGATGGATTGGCGGAACGTGCCACTTGAATTTTGCCGACAGGCATCTCAAATAGTATTAGCCGCGCGACAAACCGCGGAAAAAGATGGGCACACGATAGCAATGAAGCGGTCAATGGAAAATATGGACAAAGCACCAACGTACAAAAAACGGCGCGAAACAACAGACTCAACAGTGAGTTTGTGTCAGAAGCCGGCGATTACAAGTCCACAACTGTTATTTTGCGGCATTTTGTTGAGTGTTCTGACACTGGTTCTTGCCGGTACGTTCCCGTCAACCGGTTTTGCATCTGTCGGGCAAACGACAACGGCAGAAAAAGTCGTCCAAACCAAACCCGCCGGACAAAAAATAATGGTTTATGGCGACAGCCTTTCTGCCGCCTACGGGATCGACCCCAGTCAGGGTTGGGTTGGTTTGATGGAAGGCAAACTCAGCGCCAGGGATATTACCGTTGTCAACGCCAGCATCTCGGGTGAAACAACCACCGGTGGCGCAAACCGCATCAAGACTGATCTTGCACGGCATCAACCCACTATTGTGTTGCTTGCGCTGGGTGCCAATGACGGCCTGCGCGGGCTGCCGGTCGCCGAGATGCAACGTAATTTGGGCAGGATGCTCGACGAAATCCGCAAGGCGAACGCCAAGGCCGTACTCATCGGCGTACAAATTCCACCGAATTACGGCATCGGCTATACCAATGATTTCAAGCAAACATATGCCACGCTTGCGCGCGAGCGAAAGCTGCCGCTGGTGCCGTTTTTGCTCGACGGGATCGCTGACAAACTGGAGAACTTTCAGCCTGACCGGTTGCATCCAACGGCGGCCGCGCAACCACGCATATTGCAAAACGTTTTGCCGGTGGTTGAGCGGGTTATCACCAGCGGCGGCAGCCGTGCCAAACCTGAACACAACGGGCCCGCCGCCAGCATCAACCAGATACAAAAATCTGCCAAATGAGCAACCCCGTCCCGGTCACATCGGTGCCGGCCGAGCCGCCATCCCGACAATTGCCGCCCAGACTCGGGGTGGTCAAACAACCCCTCAGTTTCGCCGAACTTGCCGGCTACGACGCCATCATCGACACCCGCAGCCCGGCGGAATTTGCCCTTGACCACATCCCCGGCGCAATCTCATACCCGGTGCTCGATAACGATGAGCGCATGACGATTGGTACGCTTTACAAGCAGACCTCGAGTTTCGATGCCAAAAAAGCCGGCGCGGTGCTGGTTGCACGCAACATTGCCCATTATCTTGAAACACAATTCCACGACAAACCAAAAAATTGGCGGCCGTTGGTGTATTGCTGGCGTGGTGGCACCCGTTCAGCCGCCATGACCCACGTTCTGCGGCAGGTCGGCTGGAACGCGATGCAACTCGAGGGTGGCTACAAACAGTGGCGCGCGATGCTGGTTCATGACCTCGACAATCTGGCGCAATCATTCCGCTTTACCGCCATATGCGGCCGCACCGGATCGGGTAAAAGCAGGCTGCTTGACGCCTTACATGCCGCTGGCGCACAGGTGCTGGATCTTGAAGCACTGGCCGCACACAAGGGCTCGGTCCTCGGGGATTTGCCGGACCGGCCGCAACCGTCGCAAAAACGCTTTGAATCCACCATCTGGGCAACCTTGTCACAATTTGATGCTGGCAGGCCGGTGTTTGTCGAGGCCGAAAGCAAGAAAATCGGCGGCTTGCGGGTGCCACAAGCACTGATCGAACAAATGTGGGCCGGCGAGTGTATCGAGCTGTCGACCCCAGATCAGTTGCGCATCCCGCTGCTGCGTGACGAATATGCCCACCTCATCGCCAATCCAACGCTGCTAAGCAACAAGCTCGATTTTTTGAAGGCGCTTCATTCTAATGAGCGAATTGCGTCGTGGCACACGCTGGTCAATAGCGCCGAATGGGATCTGTTGGTGCACGATTTGTTGGTTGCGCACTATGATCCAGCCTACGATAAATCAATGTTCCGGCATTACCGCAATATCGGCCGCTCTCACGTGATTGTGTTGCAGGGGATTGACACCGGCGCGTTCTCGGACGCCGCCGCTGAGACAATTGCGGCACCTCAAGCCGGGCATGGTCCACCAACATTGGCCAATACCGGGCAAATTTAATCGTGCCGGCAGACCGACGGCATTGCCGTTTACCGGGCGATTCAGCTAGAATCGTCCGGACAAGCATTGGGCAGGCGACACAGCGTGGGAGCAGTAGTCTTACCTTACAAAATTTCCAAACGGGTCAGGCGAAATGCCGGTTATGTCCCACATAAAAAGACGAAATGAACATTACCCGGCCAACCAGAATTGGTAAATATGAAATTCTGTCCGAATTGGGACGCGGCGCAACGGCGGTCGTCTATCTGGCCGATGATCCTTTTAACAATCGCAAGGTTGCCATCAAGGTGCAGGTCAAGGACGAATCCGCCGGCCCTGAAGAGGCGCGACGATTCGAAAAACTGTTTCTCAACGAAGCCGCCATGCTGGGCAAACTTTCCCACCCCAATATCGTCACCGTTTATGACGCGGTAGTCGAAGGTGAGCAGCAGTACATCGTGATGGAACACGTCGGCGGCGGCAGTCTGAAGAAATTCTGCACAGAGACCAATCTTTTGCCGGTGCGGCAGGCAGTTCTGGTGATTTTCAAAATTTGCCGGGCACTTGATTATGCGTTCCAGAATGGCGTGATCCACCGCGACATCAAGGCGGCCAATATTTTGTTGTCCGACCGCGAAGAAATCAAGATTTCGGATTTTGGCACGGCGCAAATTTCGCATTCGACCCACACCCAGATCGACGGCTTTGTCGGGTCGCCCGCCTACATGGCACCCGAGCAGATTAACGAGGAACCCCCGTCGGCACAAACCGATATTTATTCGCTGGGCGTGACGATGTTTGAATTGCTCACCGGACGCCTGCCATACCAGGCGTCGAATTCGGTGGCCATGATCAACAAAATTCTCAACGAAGAACCGACGCCGATCGAATCGATCCGCCCTGATCTGCCTGAAGCGCTGGTCACAATTGTCAAAAAAGCCATGGCCAAGGATCCGGCCAACCGCTACCCGGCCTGGTTTGCCATGGCGCGCGATCTCGCCGAGACGTTTCCGCAGCTGGAAAAATACTCGTTCGAAATTTCGTCAGCCGAAAAATTCAACGCGCTGCGCCGGCTGGTGTTTTTTAAGGACTTCCGCGACTCTGAATTGTGGGAGGTGCTGCGCGGCGCGATTTGGGAAAACCACGGGCGCGAACAAAGTTTGTTGCTCGAGGGCGACTCGGGCCACGCATTTTTTATCATTGTCGCCGGCCAGGTGAAGGTGATGAAGGACGCAAAACTGTTAAACGTCCTCAAGGAAGGCGATTGCTTTGGCGAGATGGCATATCTGACCGGCGACCGTGCCAGACGAACAGCAACCATCACCGCCGTTTCGGAAGTGCAACTGCTGAAAGTCCAGGACGTGCAGCTCGAACAACTGTCTGATGCCTGTCAGCTACGGTTTAACCGTGTGTTCCTGCGCACACTCATCGACCGCCTTACATGGACGTCGGAAGTGCTGGCGCAAGTCAAGCAACAGTCACAGTAGCTGCCACCGCAACCGCCGCACTTGTCGTCCGGACTGCCGGTGGGGCCGGTTGGGCCGGTTGGCAATATTTTCGGCGCGCACACTGAAACAACCCGCACCGCATTTTGCGCGGCGCATTCGCCCGCGCTGTCAGGTAGGTGCGCTCATGAATGGTAAATGAGGCAAACAGCCTCGGCCGCAATGCCCTCGCCGCGACCGGCAAAGCCGAGTTTTTCGGTGGTGGTCGCCTTGACGTTTACACAATCGTCGGCAAGCCCGGTGTCGGCGGCAATGTTGGCGACCATCGCACGGATGTGTGGTGCCATGCGCGGCGCTTCGGCGATGATGGTTGCGTCGATATTGACAATACCAAAGCCCTGCCCGTCCAGCAACGCCACAACGTGCCGCAGCAGGGTGCGGCTGTCGATGCCTTGATAGCGGGGGTCGTTGTTGGGGAAGTGCGCGCCGATATCACGAAGTGCCGCCGCACCGAGCAACGCGTCGCAAATGGCGTGCAACAGCACGTCGGCATCGGAATGACCGAGCAGGCCGCGCTCATGGGCGATGTCAACACCGCCGATGATGCAGCGTCGCCCCGACACCAGTTGGTGCACATCAAAACCATGGCCGATGCGAATGGGGGGTATTGTGGGCATTGGATTCACCGGTTCCATTTTCAAATTTGTCAGTTGGCGTCGGCACTGCGGCTGAGCAGACTTTGTGCAAGTTTCAAATCAGTTGCGTAGGTGACTTTCAAATTAACACTTTCGCCGATGACCAGTCGCGGTTGATGTCCAAGCATTTCAACAGCCTGGGACTCATCCGTTGTGTTTGGCATTTTTGTCAGCGCCTCGCACAGCATTGCATAACGAAACATTTGTGGCGTTTGCGCGCGCCAAAGCTGTTCGCGTGAAACGGTGCGTTCAACACGTTGATTGTCATCCGCCAATTTAAGCGTGTCGGCGACCGGCAGTGCCAGCAATCCGCCAATTTTTTCATTTTCCAATTCATCGAGAAATTGCTCAATCAGCTCGCTACGAATACACGGCCGCGCCGCGTCGTGTACCAGCGCCCAGTCGTCCTTTGCCATTTCAGCGGCCATTGCCCTGAGGCCGTTCAACACACTCGCTGAACGGGTGGCACCGCCGGCACGAAACACCTCCAAACGTTCGCACAATTTGTCGCCGTGCACCGACAACAGCGCATCCCAATGCACGTCATTGGCGGCGATAACCACAACAATTTTCTTGATTCGCTGAACCGATACAAATGCTGCAAGGGTGTGGAATATCATCGGCACACCGTTGATTTCAACGTATTGCTTCGGCAGCGTGTCACCCACGCGTGTGCCATACCCCGCGGCGGGAATGAAGGCGATGATTTGGTTCACGTTTGAATGGACTATTTTTGGTTGAATTTTGTCTTTATTATGGCATCGCGCAGCCGCGTGCAACCGACTAAACTAGCCAAATGAAAGCGCGCATTGCCATATTCATTGCAATTGCCGTCATCGCCACACTGTTGCTGGTGGGATTGGGCGTACGCAAAACCGACTTCGCCCCGAATTGGCTGGCGCCGCCGCTGGCCGCCCCGCGCACTTCCGGCGAGCTGGTGGTACTCACGCTTCGCGGCCCCACCACCACACAACTGTTGCCAAAAGCGGGCAATGCCGATGCTGATGTTCAAACCGGTTTCGAACACGATCTGGCCACCCTGTTTGCAAAGGAACTGGGAATCGTCGTTAACTTTAAAATCATGCCCAGCTATGCAAAGTTGGTCAAACAACTTGATGCCGGCCGGGGCCATATTGCCGCGGCCGGATTAACGCCAACGCCCGAGCTGCGTCAAAAATTTGCCTTCGGCCCGTCTTACAAAACCTCGCAGTACCAACTGGTATATCGCACCGCAGACAAGCGGCCAAAAAATATCGGCGATCTCGGCGGTCGCAAAGTGGCCGTCATCGCCGAGACACCGGCCCATGATATTGCCCGCGACCTGACAGGCAATACCCCGACGCTTGCCATTGAGGTGTTGCCGCACGAGGCAACAACCGACGATTTGCTGATCGCGCTTGATCAAAAACGCGCCGATCTCGCCCTGGTCGACACCTACGCGTTTGCCGTGGCAAAACGCCTGCATGCGGATTTGAGCGCCGCATTCAACGTCGGGCGGGAGGCCAAAGTCGCCTGGGCATTTTCAAATGCCGCCGACTATGACCTGCAACAAAGTGTGGTGAATTTTATTGAGAAGATTCGCACCAACGGCACGCTGAACCGCCTGATGGACCGCTATTACGGTCACGTCAATCGGATTCAGGCGGTTGATACCGGGGCACTGCTCGACAAAATCCAGACGGAACTGCATAAATTTAAGCCGTTCTTCCACGAGGCACAGCAGCTCACCGGTATTGACTGGCGGATTCTGGCTGCCGTCGGTTACCAGGAGTCACATTGGGATCCATTTGCCACGTCACCCACCGGCGTGCGCGGCTTGATGATGCTGACCGAGGACACCGCCGACCGGATGAAGGTCAAGAATCGGCTCGACCCGCGCGAGTCGGTTGTCGGCGGCGCCAAATACATCGCGTTGCTGCGTGACACCGTCCCTACCCGTATCGCCGAACCGGACCGGACCTGGCTGGCACTGGCGGCTTACAATCAGGGCTACGGCCATCTGGAAGACGCCCGCATTCTCACCGCAAAAATGGGCCTCAACGCCGACAGCTGGCTGGATGTGCGCAAAGCGTATCCAAAATTGCGCGAGCCGGAATTTTATGACCTATCAAAATACGGCTTTTGTCGCGGCGATGAGGCGGTGCAATTCGTCGAGAACGTGCGCAACTACACAGACATGCTGACGCGCCTCGAAAAACCGCTCGAATCCAATCGTGACGGTTCGTTGCTCGACGACGCGGCATTGGCGCATGAAAAATTGCGCGCGATGCGCGCGCTGTCGAACCGCAAGAACTAAATTCGATCGTTGTGGGTTGGTGCATCGAGGTGTGTGACGTCACCCCAAACTTCAATTTTCCAGGTCGGCACCCCGACCGAGACGCGGTTATAGGCGACGTTTGGAATCTCGATATGATGCGGACTCGACACTGGCAGGCCATTGAGCCAGCGGTAAACCGCCGCAAGCACACCACCGTGGGTGATGACGAGTGTGCGCCTGCCGGCATGGTCTTGTGCAATGCCCTGCAATGCGCCAACCACACGCTGGTGAAACTGGTTGCGCGACTCGCCGCCGGAAACAAAAAAATCAGGATCGGTGTCACGAACACGTGAAAACATCTCCGGATGGTCGCGATCAACTTCAGCGTACGTTTTACCTTCGGCCACACCAAACGCCCGTTCCCGCAAACGATTGTCGAACGCGATGGTGTGACCGGTATGCGCGGTGATAATCGTTGCCGTCTGTGCCGCACGCGGTAAGTCGCTGGCGACAACCTGGTCAATCAAATCAGTCGATCTATCGTTCAACAAGCGCCCACCCATGGCGCGCGCTTGTGCGACACCTTGCGCCGTCAGGGTGCTAACGGCATGACCCTGAATTCGGCCTTGACGATTCCATTCCGTCTCACCATGACGAACCAGAATCAATGATGTCATTTGCGGATCTGCGTGAGTCCACCCATGTATGGCTGCAATGCCTTGGGGATCAACACCGAGCCATCGGCTTGCTGATAGTTCTCCAAAACGGCCACCAGCGTGCGGCCAACTGCCAGACCCGAGCCGTTGATGGTGTGCAGCGATTCGGTCTTGCCGGCGGCATTCTTGAATCTGGCCGTCATGCGGCGCGCCTGGAAGGCCTCAAAATTTGAACAGCTGGAAATTTCGCGATAAGTATTTTGCGCCGGCAACCAGACTTCCAAATCGTAGGTCTTGGCGGAGGCAAAACCCATGTCGCCGGTACAGAGCAACATGGTGCGAAATGGCAGCTCAAGCCGTTTCAGGATGGTCTCGGCGTGGGCCGTCAGCGCTTCGTGCGCCTCGGTCGACTGTTCGGGCGCGACAATTTGCACCATCTCGACTTTATCAAACTGGTGCTGACGAATCATGCCGCGGGTGTCCTTGCCATAACTACCCGCCTCGGAGCGAAAACACGGACTGTGGCAGGCAAACTTCAGCGGCAGCGTTTTGAGGTCAACCATGCTGTCGCGGACAAAATTGGTGACCGGATACTCCGCCGTCGGGATCAGGTAAAGATCACGGCCTTCAATTTTGAATAAATCGTCCTTGAATTTTTCCAGGCTGGACACACCGTCGGCGGATTCGGGTCCCACCATGTACGGCACATAGACCTCGGTGTAGCCGTGTTCAAGCGTGTGCACGTCGAGCATGAATTGCGCCAGCGCCCGATGCAGCCGTGCCACACCGCCTTTGAGCACCGAAAAGCGGGCGCCGCTCAATTTGCTCGCCGTTTCAAAATCAATACCACCCAGCGCCTCACCGATATCGGTATGGTCTTTGGGGGTGAAATCGAACTCGCGTGGCGTGCCATGCCGCCGGACTTCAACGTTGTCGTCCGCATTTTTTCCAGACGGTACCTCGGCGCGCGGGATGTTCGGAATCACGCGCAAAAACGCATTTAGTGTTGCCTGTAATTCCGTCAACGCCGTTTCGTTGGCTTTTAATGCGTCGCCGATACCGTTGGTTTCGGCGAGCACCGACGTCGCATCTTCACCCTTCCCCTTCAGGATTCCAACCTGCTTGGAAAGTGTATTGCGTTTGGCTTGCAGTTCTTCGGTCTTAATTTGCAGCGATTTGCGCTGGTCTTCCAACGCTCGGAACGTGGTCTCGTCAAACACCACGCCGCGTCGCGCCAAACCGGCAACGATGGAGGGCAGATCTTTTCGGAGTTGTTGTATGTCGTGCATGTCTATTCCTGTTATGAGCCATATTGTGAATCTGCCGTCGCCTCAGGCCGGCGGCATCGCAATATCAAAACGATTAATTGGGTGACGTGTGGTGATGCGGAAAAAACGGCATCATCGGCTGATTACACGGCGTGGTGTCCGACCGCCGCAAGCACACCGGAACCGGGCGCTATCGGGATCGAGAGGCGCGGATGAATGGGTGGTGACGGAAAAATGCGGCTGTACGATTCATGCCTTGGATTTTCCATCAAGTTCCCTCAACTGCGCAAGTTTTTCGCGAATCTTCGCCTCCATGCCGCGATCGGTTGGTTGATACCAGCCGGGACTGCGCAGTCCGTCCGGCAGGTAGTTTTCGCCCGCCGCGTAGCCGCCTGCCTCATTGTGTGCGTAGCGATAATTTTCGCCCATGCCAAGCGACGTCATCAACTTGGTTGGCGCGTTGCGCAAATGCATCGGCACCGGCCGTGAGACGTCTGCCGAAATGAACGCCCGCACCGCGTGATAGGCGCTATAAACCGCGTTGGACTTCGCGGCAATCGCCAGATAGACCAACGCTTCAGCCAACGCCAACTCCCCCTCGGGGGTGCCAAGGCGCTCATACACATCCGCCGCACTCAACGTGATTTCCAATGCCCGTGGATCGGCCAGACCGATGTCTTCCGAGGCCATGCGAATCATGCGCCGCGCGAGGTATCGCGGGTCGACCCCGCCGTCGAGCATCCGGCAAAACCAGTAAAGCGACGCATCCGGATCCGAGCCGCGCACACTTTTATGCAGCGCCGAAATCTGGTCGTAGAAATTGTCGCCGCCTTTGTCGAATTTTTTTGCCGCACGCGCCAGCACCTGTTCGACAAACGCCACATCAATGTGGTTGGCATGTTCTGATTCGACCGCGGTGGCCAGTTGTTCAACCAGATTCAACAATCGCCGACCGTCGCCATCGGCCAAATTAATGATGCGCGCCTTGACCGCATCGCGTGGCGTGCCGTCATCGCCGCCTTCCCGCTCATTTCCATTCAGACAACGATCCAACCCGGCCGCCGTTGCGGCGCGATCAAACATTTCGCCCAGCGCTTGGTCGTCGAGGGCATTGAGCACATAGACCGCTGCGCGCGACAACAGCGCGTTGTTCAATTCAAACGACGGGTTCTCTGTGGTGGCACCGATGAAGGTGACCAGCCCCGACTCCACATGCGGCAAAAATGCATCCTGCTGGCTTTTGTTGAAACGATGCACCTCGTCAACAAACAAAATTGTTCGACGGTTCAGATTGTCGCGATTGACCTGCGCGCGTTCAATCGCCTCGCGGATCTCTTTGACGCCGGACAGCACCGCCGACAGCGCAATGAAGTCAGATCGAAACGCGTTGGCCATCAATCTGGCGATGGTGGTTTTGCCGACGCCCGGCGGCCCCCACAGAATCATCGAGTGCGGCTTGCCCGAGTTGAATGCGATGCTAAGCGGCATGCCTGGACCGGTGAGATGCGCCTGACCAATCACATCGGCGAGTGTTTGCGGCCGCAGCCGCTCCGCCAGCGGGACACCGTCACCGGTGGCACGTTCGACCGCATCGGCAGACAAAAACACCGGCGCAACGTTGGAAAACAAATCACCCAAGACACGCTCCGCCAAAAAATGAAAGTCGTTTATCGGCGGGCACTTTCAGGCAAAAAGCGGTCATGACGCCCGCCCAATGGCGACTGTTCACTTGGCCGCCTCGCCGACCACGTCCGCGCCTTTGGGTGGTGTGAATGTGAATACCGAAGCGTCAATCTTCGCGTTGCGCTCAAACTTGCCCAGCACAATCCGTGTTGTATTGCCGAACGCGTCGGCCAGTTCCATGACTTGCAGCGTTTCGCCGGAAAATCCCATGCGGATTTTTTCGATTCCCGCCTCTTTTTGTTTTGGTTCGGCATTTACCCAGACCATTGCGTCGGACTGCCCGCCGGCGACCAATGTAAACGCCGCCTCGATTTCAGCGCGACCGGCCAGCAGCGCCGCTGGCGTTGATGAAAATGCCGCATCGAGTTTGCGGATGGTCACTTGATTCAGGTCTTGATCAAACAGCCAGACGTTTTTACCGTCGCCGACAATCACCTGCGCCGGCTTTTCGTACACCCAGCGGAATTTTCCGGGGCGCTGAAATTGCAACACGCCCTTGGCAGGTGTTGAGGTCTTTCCCTTTGCGTCGGTGACCGTCTGGACAAATTCGGCGCGCGCCGATTGGGTGGACTGCACAAAACGGCGGAATTGACCGATGGCGTCATTGGTCTGGCCGTGCACCGGCATGGCGCCCGGCAACATCAGCAGCGCACAAAAATAGAGACAATTTTTCATCTGAGTTTTTTAACCGGTAGCCATCAAATTGACCGCAACAGACATTCAACGCGCCAGACCAATATTGCGTTCACCGCAAACAAGGACGGGCAGCCTAGCGCCTGTTATTGTTCGCCGCGCGTCGGCGCCAAAATCTCCCGATTGCCGTTACCGCCCATGGACGAGACCAGACCGGCCTTTTCCATATCCTCCAGCAAACGCGCGGCGCGGTTGTAACCGATACGCAAATGTCGTTGCACCAGCGAAATGGAGGCGCGTTTGTTTTGCAGCACGATCTGCACCGCCTGGTCATAAAGCGGATCTTTTTCGCCGCCGCCCGCTTCACCCGCGCCGCTACCCATCGCCTCGGACATCGATTCGTCCGGTGCATCCAGAATGCCTTCGATATAGGCCGGCTCGCCCTGTGTCTTGAGTTGCTGGACAACGCGGTGTACTTCCGCATCACTCACAAACGCACCGTGTACGCGCTGCGGCATACCGGAGCCGGGTGGCAGATATAACATGTCGCCCTGCCCCAACAACGCCTCCGCGCCCTGCTGGTCAAGAATGGTGCGCGAATCAATCTTGGATGACACTTGAAACGCCACGCGTGTCGGTACGTTGGCCTTGATGAGACCGGTGATGACGTCAACACTCGGCCGCTGGGTGGCGAGCACCAGATGAATGCCGGAGGCGCGCGCCTTTTGCGCAAGCCGTGCAATCAGTTCTTCCACTTTTTTGCCGACCACCATCATCATGTCGGCCAGCTCGTCAATCACCACCACAATCAGCGGCAATGCCTCGAGCGGCTCGGGCGCATCCGGCGTGAGCGAAAACGGATGTGGCAGCGGCGCGCCTTTTTCCTTAGCTTCCCTGACCTTGGTGTTGAAGCCGGCAAGGTTGCGCACACCGACCGCACTCATCAGTTTGTAGCGCCGGTCCATTTCCGCCACACACCAGTTGAGCGCGTAACCGGCGTGGCGCATATCGGTCACCACCGGCGCGAGCAGGTGCGGGATACCTTCGTAGACCGACAATTCGAGCATTTTTGGATCGATCAAAATCAACCGCACTTCGTTGGCGGTGGCTTTATAGACCAGCGACAAAATCATGGCGTTGATGGCCACCGATTTGCCCGAGCCGGTGGTGCCCGCCACCAGCACGTGCGGCATTTTGGCGAGGTCGGCGACCACCGGCCGGCCGGCAATGTCCTTGCCCATCGCGATGGCAAGTTTGGACGCCATATCGCCGTAAACCGCCGAACCGAGGATTTCCGACAGCCGCACAATTTCGCGCTTCGGGTTCGGAATCTCCAGCCCCATGTGCGAGGTACCGGGAATGGTCTCGACGATTCGAATCGAGGTGACGGACAGCGCACGTGCCAAATCACGCGCCAGATTGACAACGGTCGAACCCTTGACGCCGACCGCCGGTTCGATTTCATAGCGCGTGATCACCGGGCCGGGATACGCCGCAACCACCTTGACGCTGACATTAAAGTCCATCAGCTTGCGTTCAATCAGGCGCGAGGTAAATTCGAGTGTCTCCGACGATGGTCGCTCAATGACGGCATCAGCCGGGTCGAGCAACGCAATCGGTGGCAGTGGTGAATCCGGCATGTCCGAAAACAGCGGTGCCTGTTTTTCCTTTTTCGCGCGGTCCGATTGCGGGATATCGATCACGGTCGGCTCAATCCGGATCGGCGGATGATCCTCGATCTCACGCCGCATCTCGTCGACTTTTTCCTCACGCTCGGAAACGGCCTGCTCGCCGACTTCGCGGTCGCGCTTGGCTTCGATGCCGCCTTTGACGGTCAAATACATCCACTCCACGCCCGCGCCAACCCGTTCGGTCAGCCGGATCCACGACAAGCCGGAGAAAACCGATAACGCCGAGGCACACAGGGCCAGCAACAACACCGTACCGCCGACAAAACCAAATGCGGTTTCAATGCCACCGGCGAGCAGGCCGCCAATCACCCCACCCGGACCATTCGGCAACGCCGCCTTCATACTGTGCAAGCGGAGGGACTCAAGTGACGACGACGCCACAATCAGCACCAAAAAGCCAATCATGGCGATGGCAATATTGCGGCGGTCAAACACACCCCAATGATCGACACGACGGAACAACCGTAATACGCCATAGGCGGCGAGTATCACCAACCACCATGCCGACAAGCCGAACAGGCCAAGCAAAAAATCGGACAGCAACGCGCCCATTGCGCCGCCCTTGTTGACCGCCGGTGCGCCGACGCCGGAGAAGAAATAACCCGCATCGTTGGCGGCATGGGTGGCAAAAATCAGGGCGAGATAAACCGCCAACGCCAACAGGACGATCCAGCCGGCTTCGCGAACCAGTTTGGAGACCCGCGTCGACTCGAGCGGATCAGCGCGGTTCGAAGTGCCACCGGCGCCGGGCGGAAACATGTCGTTATCGGTTGTACTCATTGACGACAATTATAAGCGGCTTGACGGCAGAAAAAGGCGGGTGGAAAGACAGGGGCAAGACGCAAAATGGCGGTTCGAACCTTGATTTGTCAAAAGCTTGGCGGCAATTGTTGATTGTGAATCGTAATCTGTTTGGACTCAATCGAGATGAATCCGCGCTCGGACAGGTCCTTCAAAATTCGATTCACCATCTCGCGCGATGCCCCGACCATATTGGCGATTTCCTGTTGCGAAAGTTTTTCACCGACCACCAGCTTGCCGTCGATTTCCACGGCAAGTTCCAGCAGGGTATTGGCAACGCGGCCATATACATCCATCAGGGCCAGGGTCGAGATCTTGCGATCGGCGTCGCGCAGGCGTTTGGCCAGCGCTGTCATGACGGTGGTGGCAATCTGCGGCGCACGGGTCAGGCAGGTTTGAAACGCCTGGTGCGACAAGACGTTCAAGGTGGTACTTTCGATTGCGGCGACCGACGCCGATCGCGGTTGTTTGTCGATCAGCGCCAGTTCACCAAAAAAATCGCCCTCGCCGAGAATTTTCAGGATGATTTCACGGCCGTCTTCATCACCGATAAACACCTTCACCCGTCCGTGCACAATCGCAAACAGCGAATCGCCGAGATCACCTTCGCGCATGATGACAGTGCCGCGTGCCACGGTTTTTTCCGTCGTCAATTCCGCGATGACGGTGATGTCTTCGTCGGATAGTTCGCTAAACAAAGGGATGGCACGTAGCATGGTCAATCCGGTGGTGAGTGGTTGGTCGTGGCCAATCGGCGGGTGGCTGGGCGGTGCTGACGCCATTTTGTCACAGCCCACAAGCAAACGGCCAATCTTCCGTGATTGTGGTGCGGCTTTGGGATTGGCCAGACCCGCAACTTGCGTTTGTTTGTGTCGCCCCAAAGTTACGATGTGCGGTCGGCTAAAATAGCGCAAACCCTTCAGGAAAAATCATGTCCACCACCCCAAAACACCATCGTCTGCTCATTCTCGGTTCCGGCCCCGCCGGTTATTCCGCGGCCATTTATGCCGCCCGCGCCAATCTCAATCCGGTATTGATCACCGGTATTGCACAGGGCGGTCAATTGATGACCACCACCGATGTCGAGAACTGGCCGGCCGATGCCGACGGTGTGCAGGGTCCGGATTTGATGGCGCGGTTTCAGGCGCATGCCGAGCGGTTCAACACCACCATGATTTTTGACCATATCCATACCGTCGACTTCAAAAACCGCCCGTTTACCTTGAAAGGCGATTCGGATACCTATACCTGTGACGCCCTCATTATCGCCACCGGCGCATCCGCCCAGTATCTGGGCTTGCCGTCGGAGGAAAAGTTCCTTGGCAAAGGGGTGTCGGGTTGTGCCACCTGCGACGGCTTTTTCTATAAAAATCAGGATGTTTGTGTGGTCGGCGGCGGTAATACGGCGGTCGAGGAAGCGCTGTATTTGTCGAACATTGCCCGACACGTCACGGTCATTCACCGCCGCGACAAATTCCGCTCGGAAAAAATCCTGCAGGACCGTCTGTTCGCGAAAGAAAAAGAAGGTAAGGTGACAATCATGTGGAACCACACGCTCGATGAAGTGCTCGGTGACAACACCGGCGTGACCGGCGTGCGGGTCAAATCGACCGCCGACAACAGCACCAAGGATCTGGCGCTCAAGGGTTGTTTTATCGCCATCGGCCATAAGCCGAACACCGAGATTTTTAACGGCCAGTTGGAAATGACAAATGGTTACATCGTCACCCAATCCGGCTTGAAGGGCAACGCCACCGCCACCTCGGTCCCGGGCATTTTTGCCGCGGGTGATGTGCAGGATCACGTCTATCGCCAGGCGGTGACCAGCGCCGGCACCGGCTGCATGGCGGCATTGGACGCCGACAGCTACCTCGAAAGTCTGCATTAACAAACTCGATTATTGGCGTGGCGATTGAGGCAAAACTGCCCGGAAACGCACGCCAATAAACGAGTTTAGCTCTCTTTCGGCAACCTAGCCTGATGCGCAATCGGTTGCAAACGCCCGTGAAGGCGATGATTTCTGCCCAAATATGCCAAAGCCGCCCGCCCCAACGCCGCCTGCACCACGGATCCCGTCGCCACAGTCGCCCGCAGCGGATGACGCCACGACGGAGAATCTTTTTCTGGCTGAAATGAACGCGGATGGCGTCGTGCCGATCAAGCCGACGCCGCGCGCCCAACTCGACCGGCCCAAACCAAAGCCGATCGCGGCACATCGGGCGCGCGATGAGGCAAATGTCCCGCTGGAATTGCTCAATGACACCTCCGGCTGGGATGCTGATATCGACACCGGCGACCTGATCGCGTTTTTGCGGCCGGGCCTGCCGGGTGATGTGCTGCGCAAGCTAAAACGCGGCCATTGGGCAATCCAGGCAAGATTGGATCTGCACGGCATGACCAGCATGGGCGCCCGCACCGAACTGGCGACATTTTTGGCCTATGCGAGACACGGCGGCGCGCGCTGCGTCTGTATCGTTCACGGCAAGGGCTATCGTTCAACAGGCGGCATCCCGTTGATTCGCAACAAGGTCCGGTTGTCGTTGTCGCAACGCGACGAAGTGCTGGCGTTTTGTGACGCCGTCCCGGCGGACGGCGGTGCCGGCGCGGTTGTTGTGTTACTGCGTTCATCCTGAGCTAAGAACCGGTTTTTGCCGCCGCTCTGTACAGCGCCCGTTTCTTGCCATAATGGCGCACCGGCTGCGACGTTTGTCGCATTCGGCGCCGCCGCCAAGATTGACAACAAGTTCACCCAAAAAAAAACGTCAAACGATGAATTCGCTGTCACTAAAAAATTTCACCATCGTTTCAGCATGCTTGTTTGTGCTGATTGCGATCATTTGGCTTGCCCATATCGGTGACCGTAAACTGGCCAATCCGGACGAGGGTCGTTACAGCGTATTGGCCATGCATATGGCGGACAGTGGTGACTTTGTGACGCCCCGCTTGAATGGGCTCAAATATTTTGAAAAGCCGCCGATGCAGTATTGGGCGGCGGCGACGGCATTTAATGTTTTCGGCAAAAGTGAGTGGAGTGCGCGTCTTTACACGGCGCTTTGCGGATTGTTATCAGTGGTGCTGGTTGCTTACACTGCCGGCCGGCTGTTTACGCGGGAGATCGGTATTTTCACCGGTCTGGCGTTGGTGGCCTGTCCGTATTACATGGCGCTGGCGCAAATCGTCACGCTGGACATGGGCTTGACGTTTTGGCTGACACTGTCTGTTTGTGGCTTCTTGTTGTCGCAGCGCACCGAACCCGACGCCCCAAAGAAGGCTGAAAAACTCGGCTGGCTGTTGCTGGGTTGGGCGGCGGCAGCCGGCGCGGTACTTTCCAAAGGCCTGATCGGCATCGTATTTCCCGCTGCGATCTTGTTTTTATATTGCCTGATTCAGTGGGACTGGCGGCGCCTCGCCGCGATCAACTGGGTTTCAGGCTTTCTGATTTTTTTTCTGGTGGCGACACCGTGGTTTGTGCTGGTGGCCGAACGGAACCCCGAGTTTCTGCAATTTTTCTTTATTCATGAACACTTCCAGCGGTTCACCACCACCCAGCACCGCCGCGTGGAGGCTTGGTGGTTTTTCCTGCCGATTCTGTTTGTCGGCTGTTTGGCGTGGGCATTGATTCTGTTGCCGGCAATGGTGCGGGGATGGCGCGCCGGGCATCACCTCACGGCGGGGGCTGCAGAAACGGGCGCGGTAAAACCGTTCAAACCACTGCGGTTTGTGATTATCTGGATTGTCTTTATTGTTTTCTTTTTCAGCCTGTCCGGCTCTAAATTACCCGCCTACGTGCTGCCGGTGTTTCCGTTTATTGCCATGGTATTGGCGTTTTACATCGCCACCACACCGGGCCGGCGGCTCGCCAAGTACGTGGCACCGGTTCCGGTATTGGCGCTCGGCTTGGCGTGGTATTTGAGTATTCTGCCGGCACAACGTGCGCGCAATCCGTTTGAGCTCGCCCTCTACAGCCAATACGCCGAAATCCTGGTCGTCGCGTTTGTTGTGCTTGCGATCGGCACGGCTGCGGCGGTTGGCTTTTTCTGGCGCAACACCAAGGTATCACGACGCTGGGGGGTGGCAATGATCGCGGTTGCGAGCGTGGTGATGGTCAATAGAATTGATGCCGGCTATGAAACGTTGTCGCCGTTGCAGTCGGGTTATGCGCTGTCGCAGGCCATCGCCAAACATCTGACACCACAAACCCGCCTTTACGCCGTGAATACCTACGATCAAACCGCACCTTTTTACCTCGGCCGCACCTTCACGTTTGTTGACTATGTTGATGAATTTGAGCTGGGTCAACGAAGCGAACCAGGCAGGCATATCGGCAAATTGGACGATTTCCCGCCCGCTTGGAAAACAACCGGTCGCGCAATTGCCATTCTGCCGCCACAGGATGTCGATAAAATGCGTGGGCTGGGCCTGCAATTTGAAATCATCCACGAAAACCCCCGCCGCGTCGCCATTTTGAAGCGCGAGTGAACGCAGCATGCGCGCGAACCCAAAACGAGTATCGAATTGAATCTAGCCAGTTTTAGCCTGATCCTGACCGGCGTATTGCTTAACGCCGCCGCGCAGTTGTTGCTGAAAGCCGGCACCAACCGGATCGGCACATTTGAATACAGTCTGGCCAACGTGGTGCCGATTGGCAAAGCCATCGCGCTGCAACCGCATATTCTCGGCGGGCTTGCGTGTTATGGCATCAGCGTCGTGGTCTGGATCATGGCGTTGTCGCGGGTACCTGTGTCAATGGCCTACCCGATGCTGTCGATTGGTTACGTAATCAATGCCGTTGCTGCCTGGTATTTGTTTGGCGAGTCGCTGGCCGCCCAGAAGTTGATCGGTATCGCTTTCATTTGTGTCGGTGTCTGGCTGGTGGCGAAATCATCATGAACCAGCCCTACCTGAAATTTGCCGGGCCAGTGATCACTGAAGACATGGGTGATGCCGTCAGAGATACGGTTCTTTCAGGTTGGCTGACCAGCGGCCCGCGTGTGGCCGCGTTTGAAGCCGCGCTATCGGCCTACCATCACGGCCGACCGACACGCGTCTTTACCTCCGCCACTGCCGCCATGGAAGTGGCTTTTGCCGTGTGCGGTATTGGTCCCGGTGATGAGGTGATCACCTCGGCCATGACTTTTTTCTCGGTCGGCAACATGATTGAAAAAATCGGCGCAACAACGGTGTTTGTCGACTGCGACCTGGTCACCCGCAATATCGATCTGGGTCAGGTTGAGGCCGCCATCACGCCGCGCACCAGGGCGATTGTGCCGACCCATTTTGGCGGGTTGCCATGTGATATGGAGCGGTTATACGCCATTGCAAAAAAGCACAATTTGCGGGTGATTGAAGACGCCGCACTCGCCATCGGCAGCCGCTGGAAAGGCACACCCATCGGTGCGTTTGGCGATATCGCCACCTTCAGCTTTCACCCCAACAAAAATATGACCACCATCGAAGGTGGTGCTGCCGTGTTTGCCGATGTCAATGAGGCGAAACGCGCCGAGGTGTTGCGATTTCATGGCATCACCAAACTCGCAGACGGCACCCGTGACGTTGATGTTGCCGGTGGCAAATTCAACATGAGTGATGTGTCGGCCCGGCTGGGTATCGAACAACTCAAACAACTCGACGGATGGAACGCCAAACGTCAACAGCTCGCCGCGCACTATTTTGCGCAACTTTCGCCGTTGGTCGAATCATTGGGTATTGTGTTGCCCGCCCCGGCATTCACCGGCGAGGAAAACGGCCACAGCTGGAATATGTTCTCGGTGTTGCTGCCGTTAACGGCAATGCCGATCTCGCGCAAACAATTCATCGACCATATGCACGCGCAACAAATCGGCATCGGCATTTCGTACGAGGCGATGCATTTATCGACACTGTTTCGCAACAAGGGACACCATGACGGCCAACATCCAAACGCCGAGCGCATCGCCCGCGAGACCGTGACCCTGCCGCTGCACGCGGCCATGACGGTTGCGGATGTTGACCGTGTTTGTGCGGCACTTATTTCACTGGTCAAGCGATAATATGACGATGTCCATGCCCACCCCAATATTGTCGGTTGTCATTCCGGTATACAACGAAGAGGACGGCCTGCCGGCGCTATTCGCGCGTCTTTATCCTGCGCTTGACCGCCTCAATGTCAGCTACGAAATCCTGTTCACCAACGATGGCTCAATAGACCGCTCGGCCGCACTCTTGCGCGAACAATTTCAGCTGCGCCCGGATGTGACGCGGGTGATTCTGTTTAACGGCAATTATGGCCAGCACATGGCCATCATGGCGGCGTTTGAACACTGCCGCGGCTCGCGCATTGTCACACTCGACGCCGATTTGCAAAATCCACCGGAAGAAATCGGTAACTTGCTCGCCGCCATGGACCGGGGCCACGATTACGTCGGCTCGATTCGCAAAATGCGCCAGGACTCGGCATTCAGACGTTACGCCTCAAGGGCGATGAACAAACTGCGGGAACGCATCACCAGCATCAAGATGACCGATCAGGGCTGTATGTTGCGCGCCTACAGCCGAAATATTGTCGACGCGATCAACAGCACCAAAGATTCGTCAACCTATATTCCGGCGCTGGCCTATTCGTTTGCCCACCATCCGACCGAAATCGAAGTGGCGCACGAGGAGCGGTTTGCCGGTGAATCCAAGTACTCGCTGTACAAACTAATCCAGCTGAATTTTGATCTGATGACTGGTTTTTCGACCGCGCCGTTGCAGGTGTTTTCCTTCATCGGCATTGCCATTTCGTTTTTGTCACTCGCTTTTGTGGTTTATCTGGCCATCCGCCGACTGGTGGTCGGACCCGAGGCCGAAGGCTTGTTCACGCTGTTTGGCATCGCGTTTTTCCTGATCGGCATCACGCTGTTTGGGATTGGTTTGCTGGGTGAATACGTTGGCCGTATTTACGAGCAAGTGCGCCTACGGCCGCGTTACATGATCGAAGGCATCCTCGAAAAGGATGCCGCAAAGACCACTGATGCCTAGCGCAGTCGTGTTTGCGTACCATAACGTCGGTGTTCGTTGCCTGACCGCGCTACTTGCGCAGAATGTCGAAATCAAACTGGTTGTCACACATGTCGACAACCCGGACGAGCACATTTGGTTCGGCAGTGTGGCAGGGTTGGCAGCATCGCATGGCATCAAGGTCGTGACACCTGACGACCCGAATGCGCCGGCATTTATTGCCGAGGTTGCAACCTTGCAACCGGATTTTTTGTTTTCGTTTTATTACCGGATGATGTTGTCGCCGGCCATGCTCGCCACCGCCAGCCGCGGTGCCTACAATATGCACGGCTCGCTGCTACCGAAGTACCGCGGTCGTGTGCCGATTAATTGGGCGATCATCAAGGGCGAAACCGAGACCGGCGCCACACTGCATGAAATGGTGGAAAAGCCGGACGCCGGGCGGATTGTTGATCAGCAGTCGGTTGCCATCGGCCCCGACGAAACGGCAAAAGAGGTATTTGACAAGGTCACGGTTGCTGCCGGCAACATCATCGAACGCTCGCTGGCTGGGCTGATTGACGGCAGCGCCGTTTTGACCCCGCAGGACCTCTCCCAAGGCGGCTATTTTGGCGGCCGCCGCCCGCAAGACGGCGTGATCAATTGGAACGACAATGCCAAAAACATTCATAATCTGGTTCGTGCGGTCGCCCCACCCTATCCGGGTGCATTGACCGCAATCGGCGGTCACACCGTCAAGATCACCAAAACCAAACATATGCCCGCCACGCTGACCCATACCCGCCCCGGGTTTGTCAATATTGCCCGCGACAAGGTTATCGCCTTGTGCGGCGACGGCGGCATGCTGCGATTAATTGAAGCCGAAGTCGACGGCCAGCCCTACAACGAAATAATGCTGGCGGTACGGTTTGGCGATGGCGTTCATGCGATGACGGCACCCGCCTGATGGACGCCACAATTGCATCCGGCGCCAAGACCAAACACCGCCCAGATGCGCCGGTGGCCGGCAATTCGGCGTTTATGCTGATGCTGATTGCCGGACCCATCGCAAGAAAAATTGAGGCAAAACACACACGCCTCGGCAATAAAACCAGGACGCTCTCCATATGAAAAAAGTACTCATCCTCGGTGTGAATGGTTTTATCGGCCATCACTTGACCAAACGCATCATGGAAACGACCGATTGGCATGTTTATGGCATGGACATGAATACTGATCGCGTCACACCGTTCCTTGACAATCCGCGTTTCCATTTTTTTGAAGGTGACATCACCATCAACAAAGAGTGGATCGAGTACCACATTCGTAAATGTGACGTGCTGCTGCCGCTGGTGGCCATTGCCACACCATCGACCTATGTACAGGACCCGTTGCGGGTGTTTGAGCTCGACTTCGAAGCCAACCTGCCGTTTATTCGTTCGTGTGTGAAATACAAAAAACGCGTCATCTTTCCGTCCACGTCCGAAGTGTATGGCATGTGTGCCGATGCCGAATTTGACCCGTTTAATTCAAACTTGGTACTCGGGCCGATTGAAAAACAACGCTGGATTTATTCCTGTTCCAAACAGTTGATGGATCGCGTGATTTACGCCTACGGTTCACGCGGCGAACTTGATTTCACCTTGTTTCGTCCGTTCAACTGGATCGGTGCCGGACTCGACTCCATCCACACGCCGAAAGAAGGCTCGTCACGTGTCATCACCCAATTTTTCGGCCACATCGTGCGTGGTGAGCCGATCAAACTGGTCGATGGCGGCGCACAAAAACGCGCCTTTACCTATGTCACCGACGGCATTAGTGCGCTGGTAAAAATCATTGCCAATGAAAACAATGTGGCGAGCGGGCAGATTTACAATATCGGCAACCCGAAAAACAACTATTCGGTTCGCGAGCTGGCGACCATGATGCTTGAACTCGCCAAACAATATCCGGAATACAAAGACACGGCCGCCAAGGTGAAGTTGATTGAAACCACTTCCGGTGAGTATTACGGCAAGGGCTATCAGGACGTACAAAACCGTGTGCCAAAAATCGAAAACACCATGAAGGATCTCAACTGGTCGCCGCAGGTCAACATGGCCGACGCCCTCAAAGGGATTTTTGATCACTATCGCAAAGAATTGGACGTCGCCAAGGACCTGGTGAACTGATGACCAATTCCGCCCCGTTGATTGGTGTTGTCATGGGTTCCAATTCGGATTGGGACGTGATGCAACGCGCCGCTGAAATCCTGCGTGACTTTGGCATTGCGTTTGAACAAAAAGTCGTGTCGGCACATCGCACGCCTGACGCCATGTTTGAATACGCCGATACGGCGCGCGCACGTGGATTACGCTGCATCATCGCCGGCGCCGGTGGTGCGGCACATTTACCCGGGATGCTCGCGTCAAAAACGACACTTCCGGTTTTGGGTGTACCGGTGCCGTCGAAACATCTTGCCGGACAAGACTCGCTGTACTCGATTGTGCAGATGCCCAAAGGCATTCCGGTTGCCACGTTCGCCATTGGTGAAGCCGGTGCCGCCAACGCCGCCTTGTTTGCCGTCAGCCTGCTCGCCAACGATAACCCCGCGCTGGTCGAAAAATTGGCCGGCTACCGCGAAAACCTGAAAGAACTGGTTGCCGCGATGCGATTGCCCGAGGTTCTGTGATTCTGCCCGGCGCGACGCTTGGCTTGCTTGGCGGCGGACAACTCGGCCGCATGTTTTGTATGGCCGCGCGCAACATGGATTACCGCGTGACGGTACTGGACCCGGATCCACTTTCGCCCGCCGCTGAATTCGCCACCGGGCATTTGAACACCGCCTACACCCATCCCGTGTCGCTCGATGAACTGGCCCGGACTTGCGCGGCGGTGACAACAGAATTTGAAAATGCGCCGTCGGAAGCGTTAATTGCCCTGGCCACCCGAACCACGGTCAGGCCGAGCGGTCACGCGGTTGCCGTTGCGCAGGACCGTATTGCCGAGAAATCTTTTTTTCAGCGCAACGCGTTTCCGGTCGGCCCGTTCGCGGTGATCCACAACACCAGTGATGTCGCCGCCGCCATCAGCACCATCCAATTCCCCGCGCTGCTCAAAACCGCCCGCTTCGGCTATGACGGTAAAGGACAGGCGCGCATCGATTCGGCCGCACAACTGGCACAAATTTTTGCCGCATGGAATGGCGTCACCTGCGTACTCGAACAGTTGCTGCCGCTGCAACTAGAAATTTCCGTGGTGCTGGCACGCGCAGATGACGGCGAGACAACGGTGTTTCCAGTGGCTGAGAATCAGCACGTTGACGGTATTCTTGACATCACCATTACCCCGGCACGAATCCCCGCACGCTTGGCCGCACAGGCCCGCGATATCGCCATCCAGGTGGCGGTGGCGCTTGAATATGTCGGCGTCATGGCGGTCGAATTTTTTGTGTTGGACGATGACACGCTGCTGATCAATGAAATCGCACTGCGCCCGCACAACAGCGGCCACTTCACCATTGACGCCTGCCGCACCTCACAGTTCGAGCAACAGGTACGTGTGTTATGCGGCCTGCCGCTTGGTGATACCAGCCAGCACTCGCCGGCCGTGATGCTGAATTTACTGGGCGATCTCTGGCGCGGCGATCAACATCAGACCGCGCCGGACTGGTCGGTGGTGCTCGACCATCAGGGCGCACACCTGCACCTCTACGGTAAACGTGAAGCGCGTCCGGGCCGCAAGATGGGCCATGTCACTGTTTGCGACGAAACGGTGGAAGCGGCACTGGCTGCCGTCAACAATATGAAAAAGACCCTCAACCGCGTTGCCTGACACGGCGGTTACGGCGAAACGCCGGTGCGGTGTTTTTTCGAGATCAGACCCGCCTTAATTTGCATGAATCCAAAATACCAAGTCGGCACGTCATACCGACAGATTCAACCACTTTAGGGAAGCCATCATGCCAATCATGTCTCGGAACCGCCATTTGCTTGCATCGTCGTTGTCATATTCGCTGAGCCTGCTGTTGGTTGCCAGCCTGTCATTCGCCCCGCAAAACGCCCTTGCCTGGGACTGGATCGGTTGGGGCAAAAAAGTATCCGGCTCCGGCGTGTACAAAACAGAAACCCGTGCGGTATCCGGTTACAAAGGCATCAAATTGTCTGGTTCGTTTGATGTCATGATCGTGCAGAACGGGTCCGAGGGCATCACCATTGAAGCCGAAGACAATTTGTTGCCGCTGATTGCGACCGACGTCGAAAGCGGCAGTTTGGTCATCAAATGGGCTGAAAAAAACCTCAATGTTTCACATAAAAAAATCACCATGACGGTCAACGTCAAGGATATTGAGGCGCTCTCGGTTGCCGGCTCGGGCAACATCAAGTCAGACGCGCTCAAATCGACACGATTCCGATCAAACATTGCCGGTTCGGGCGACATCAATATCAAAAATCTCACCAGCGAAACGCTCAAGGTATCGATCGCCGGTTCAGGCGACTTTACTGCTGGCGGCTTGGCTGACGTGTATGAAGCATCGATTGCCGGATCAGGTGCGGTGAAGACCGAACGTCTCAAGACAAAAAATGCCAAGCTGTCGATTGCCGGCTCGGGTGATGCCGCGCTGTGGGCGACCGACGCAATCAAAGTGTCGATTGCCGGTTCGGGTGACGTGCGTTACTACGGTGACGCGACGGTGTCAAAATCTGTTGCCGGCTCCGGCAACATCAAGCGTCTGGGCGCCGCGCCAAATCCGTAAACACCTTTATTGACGGCGCTTTTGGCGCACTTTTGCCTCAAAAGCGCCGTCCCGTCTAGGGTTTTGATTTCAAACGGTTGACAAATTTCTGCCGGAATTTGGAAAGCTTTGGTGACACCACCGCCATGCAATATCCCTGATAAGGGTTGCGTTTGAAGTATTCCTGGTGGTATTCCTCGGCAGCATAAAACGTTTGTGCGGCAACCACTTCGGTGACAATCGGCGCATCCCAAAGTTTTTCGCTGGCGAGATGGGCGATGGTGTCGATGGCCGCATGTTGCTGCGCCGGCGAGTGGAAATAGACGCCTGAACGGTATTGGGTGCCAGCGTCATTGCCCTGCCGGTTTAACGTGGTCGGATCGTGAATGGCAAAAAACACGCCGAGAATTTCCACAAACGAAATGACGTTGGGATCAAACGTAACCTTCACCACTTCGGCGTGACCGGTGGTGCCTTCACAAACGCGTTCGTAGTCGGGGTCAATCAGTTGACCATTGCAGTAGCCGGACACCACGTCAGTCACGCCTTGCAGGTCGTCAAAGACCGCTTCCAGGCACCAAAAACAACCGCCGCCCAGGGTTGCGACTTCCATATCTGCGCTTTTTGACTCTGTTACGTCGTTCATTTGCTGTTTTCCTTCATAACCGGTTTGGGGGTGAAACGGATATCGCCGTAATACGCGATCGCACTCTCCTCTGTGTTGTCGGTATCGGTCATGATTCCTAACGACCGAATCCGCCCCGGCTTCTCGCCGAACGCCTTTTCGAAGTCGCGCACAACGTTGCGTTCATATTCGATCCAGGCGCCGCTGCGGGTCGCACCGGATTCGGCAACAATCATTTTCACGCGGCCGGTATGCGCACTTTCGATCAATGCGTCCGGCGCCGCCTTGTTTTCCCAAATGTACATCAGGGTTGCGTATGGCATCGGCTGGCCGGTCAATGCCTTCACCCGTGCGGCAACCGCGCGGTCCTCAAAATCAAGTTTTTCCATATCACCGTCAAAGGTGATGATGACTCTGACCGGAGAATCCTCCAGATCGCGACGGTTATTGTCGGCTGTGGCGATCGGCATCGGAACATGCCACCGCCAATGAATCCACGGCATTGACGTCGGGTCGATGTCGAGCGTTTTTGTCAGACCCGACGCCGACTGTTCCGCGTTGGCCTGAATGACGGTGGTGCCAGATGGGTCGGAGACCAGCCGGTAGGTTGTTTCCTTCTTGAAGCGTGACAACTGCCTGGTTCGCCAACCTGGCGGCAATGGTCCACCGACAGCGGCACTGGAAAATGCCGAAACCGTTGCCCGCGGCGCATCGGCGTCGGCGGGTATAAAGACGACGCAGCCGGCAAGCGGAATCGCCAATGCAAAAACGGGCAGCTTGCGCCACCCGTTTTGCATTTGCCGCCAAATACGATTTGGATTCGGCATTACAGCCCGGCGTTTTGCTGCGCCACCATGCAATACAACATCGGGATCGACAACATGGTGTTGGCGCGTGAGGTCAACATCGCCAAACGCGCGGCAGCCGCCTTCTCTTCGGGTGGCACGGTAACAATACCCAGCGCTTTTTTCTGGTTTGGCCAGATGATGAACCAGACGTTAAACGCCATCACCAGCGCCAACCACATGCCGATACCAATCGCGGTAAACGGCTTTTGCAATGACATGGCGGTGCCGAAATAACCACTCATCATGGCGAGTGTGGCCCCGGTGATGACGGTCCAAAGCGCGGCGTGGCGAAACCACATCAATGCTGTTGGGGCGATCACCTTGCTGATGGCGGGCTTTTGTTCATCCGGAATCTTCGGCATCGACGGGATTTGCACAAAGTTGAAATACCAGAGCAAACCAATCCACATGATGCCGCACAACACGTGCAACCAGCGCATCACAAACATATACCATGCCGGCTCCAAGCGAATGCTGGATCCCGAAACAAGATGCACAATGCCCACAATGATGGCCAGCAAGACGAAGCCGGCGATGACGGTTCTCTGCAATGATTGAAAAATAGCGCCCATTAATAAGTCTCCTGAAAAAATCGGTATGTCGGTTGCGCCGACCACAATGGCGGATATGTTATCACTTCAAACGCATTGCACTGTTTCCAAATGGCAAAACGCCCACCATCGGTGGGCGTTTTGATCAGAGGTTAAATCAGACCTTCCGGTCATAGAACCAACCTATTTTGCGGCGATAACGGCACACGCAATGCGTGGTCCTGAATTTCCAGTCGGCTGCGTCTTGTAGTCGTCCGGGTCACGATGAACGATGAGTCCGCGTCCGACCACGCTGTTTGCGCCGGGGGCAACCGTCAATAAATCGAGCGTAATTGACAGACGCGCGTTCCCCTGTGTGTCGGCGGCCAGCGCGGGCAAATCGCCAGCATGTCGTTCGGCGTCGGCTGGATGCGCGTGCCCCTTGCCACCCGGATTAAAGTGACCACCGGTGCTCATGCCGTCGCCAGAACTACAGTCGCCCTTTTCGTGGATGTGAAAACCATGCTCGGCACCGGCCTTCAAACCTTTGACGTCCGCAACGATTCGAACCTTGTTGCCAACTTGGGTAAATGTGACAACGCCATTCGACACATTTCCTTTTGTTGGTTGTAAATTCGCTACTGCTGACGGCCCCTCGGAAGGCACGCTCGCACACCCCGTTAGGGCGATTGCGGTGATTAGTATTGCGCTGGTTCTGTATTGCATGTCATTCGCCTGTTGGGTTCGTTATTTTTTGGCGGCAGGGGGGGCTACGGCTTTCATCGGTGCGGCCGCTGGCGCTGCTGCTTTTACGGCTGTAGCGGCCGGCGCGGCGGCCTTTACCGGAACGGCTGCCGGCGGTGGCGGCGGCGGCGGAATCGGCGTTGGTTTCGGTACCGGTTTGCCGGCCTTTTTCATGTTGGCCTGAAAATTGGTGACGGCCTTGCCTTCATATTTGGCCTGATCCGCTTTGGTTTTCTCCGCGGCGGCCTTGTCCTTCTCAGCCTTTGCGGCGGCGGCAACCGGATCGACCGGTGGTGGCGGCGGCAGCTTTGCCAGTACGCTTGAGGCAAACAGTGTTAGACCTGCCGCGACGATTATTTTTTTCATGGTCATTTTTATTCTCCTAGTCGTCGCCGGCGGCGGGTTGCGCCTGACCAGCCGGCTTGGCGTTGACCTTGCCAGACTTCACGTCGTTGTACCAAAGCTCGTGGTGTTCCTTGGCCCAGGTTTCGTCAACATAGCCTTCACGCATTCCTTTATAAGCGCCCTGCATGCCAACCGAACCCAAATAGATATGCGCACAAGATGCCGCCATAAACAGGATGGCGATGATGCCGTGTACCAAGTTTGCCTCGGCCATCAATTCACGCGTGCTATCCCAATTCGGGAATAACAGGATCAAACCAGATGCGCTGACGATGATGCCCAAAATAACGATGCCCATCCAAAACCAGATTTTTTCGCCGCCGTTAAACCGGCCCGACGGGACATGCTCACCTGACAACATGCCGCCAAACTTGGACAGCCAATTCAAATCATGTGATTTGAAGAAGTTATCTTTGACAAACAATACAAAAAACGCGATCAGCGAGAACATAAACAACGGGCCGACAAAATTGTGGACGCCCTTCATGATTTGCGCAATCCACGAAAATGCCTCAGCCCCAAAAACCGGCATCAGAATATATTTACCGAACAACAAAATGATGCCGGACAGCGCCAGCGCAACAAACGATATCGCCATGGTCCAATGCACCATCATTTCAGCCGAGTTAAAGCGCTCGATCAGTTTGCCGCTTGGCGCGCCGTGTAATTTGATGGGGCCTTTGACCAAGAAAAACACCAGCAATAACGACGGCGCGATCAACAACAGAATGCCGCCGTAAAACGTCACCGGACCGTTACGAATTTCGCGCCACCATTGCCCTTTGTCTTCGACCAACACATTCATTTCGCGACCGGGTACGGATGCGAATTGCGGCTTTAATTCAACATCCGCCCATTTTGGCGGCACATTCCATCCTGGTGCCGCAGTACTGCCGGCCGGTAACGCTGGTGCCGGTTTCGCGACAGCCGCGGCATCAGCTGCTGGAGCGGCCGGGGCTGCAACAGCCGCCGCCGGTGCCGCCTTGGCTGCGGCAGGTACAGCCGCGGGTGCTTGCGCATTGGTCGCAAACGACAGCGAAAAAACAAGTGATGCGAACAGCGGCGTGATGCTTTGACGCCAACGACCCAACAAATTCAACGATGTGATGTTCATCAATCGTTCCTCCAGTTTATTTTTTGACGGATAACAGCGCGGACGCGACCAAACGCTATTTCTTGGCTTCGGTGCGCAGGTACTCGTTTTGGGAATTGGTCCTGCCCGCCAGCGTGGTTTCAAACTTTTTCTTATCGCCCTTGAACATCGGATCGTCGGATGGACGCGCGTCCTTCTTGCCCGCATAAATCTTTTCGACTTTCGCCTTTTGATCAATTTCGCCACAGGCCGTCAGGCCCATGGCGATGATCACACCGGCGATAAGACCACCGACGAGGCGCTTCATGATTTCAACGCCGCGGCAGGTGCTGATTTTGCATCACCACGTTTGTACGCCATCGCCCAGCCCCAAATTTCCTCGCCTTTGAGGCGACGCTTGACGCGGACTTTGTAGATCGACTCAATCACGTCGCCGTCACCAGCCAAGAGGGCCTTGGTCGAACACATCTCCGCACACGCCGGCAACTTGCCTTCGGCGATCCGGTTGCGACCGTACTTGGTGAACTCGGTCTTGCTGTGATTTTCTTCCGGGCCACCGGCACAGAAGGTACATTTGTCCATCTTGCCACGCAGACCAAACGCACCGGCCTGCGGGAACTGCGGTGCACCAAACGGGCAGGCGTAAAAACAATAGCCGCAGCCGATACACAAATCCTTGTCGTGCAAAACCACGCCTTCTTCGGTTTTGTAGAAACAATCGACCGGACAGACCGCCATACAAGGTGCGTCGGAGCAATGCATACACGCGACGGAAATCGAACGCTCACCGGGCTTGCCGTCGTTAACGGTGACCAGGCGGCGACGATTCACGCCCCAAGGTACCTCGTTTTCGTTTTTACACGCGGTGACACAGCCGTTACATTCGATGCAGCGTTCGGCGTCACAGATAAATTTCATTCTTGCCATGTGATTTCTCCTTTATCCGTTTGGTTCAAGCCGCAACGACTTGGCAAAGCGTGGTTTTGGTTTCCTGCATCATCGTCACCGAGTCGTAACCGTAGGTGGTGGCCGTATTGACCGCCTCACCACGCACAATTGGTGCCGCGCCTTGAGGGTACTTGTCGAGCAAATCAGCACCCTGCCACCAGCCGGCGAAATGGAACGGGATAAACGTGGTACCGGAGGCGACACGCTCGGTCAACATCGACTTGACCTTGATCTTGGCGCCGGTCGGTGATTTCACCCAAACATACTGGTTATTTTTAATGCCACGCAGCTCGGCATCTTTTGGATTGATCTCGACAAAGTTTTCCTGTTGCAACTCCGCCAACCAGGGGTTTGATCGCGTTTCGTCGCCGCCACCTTCGTACTCGACCAACCGACCCGAGGTCAGGATCAGCGGGAATTCCTTGCTGATATCCTTGTTCTTTTCCTGCACTGACTTGTACAGCGTCGGCAGGCGCCAAAAGGCTTTCCTGTCGTCGTGGGTTGGATATTTTGCGACCATATCCGGACGCGGTGAATACAACGGCTCGCGATGCATCGGTACCGGATCCGGGAAGTTCCAGACCACTGCGCGTGCCTTGGCATTGCCGAATGGATGGCAGCCGTGGTTTTGCATCACCACCCGCTGAATGCCGCCTGACAAATCGGTCTTCCAGTTCTTACCCTCGGCGGCAGCCTGTTCGTCTGCCGTCAATTCCGCCCACCAGCCGAGTTTTTTCAACAGAATGTGATCAAACTCAGGATAACCGGTGGTGATATCAGCGCCCTTCGAGTGTGACCCATCTTCGGCCAGCAACGAAATACCATCACGCTCGACACCGAAGTTGGCGCGGAAATTACCACCACCCTCCATGACGTGTTTTGAGGTGTCATAAAGGTTTGGTGAGCCGGGATGCTTCAACGAAGCGGTGCCATAACACGGCCAAGGCAGGCCGAAATAGTCACCGTTCATGTTGTAACCGGTTTCTTTGTCGATCACATCCGTGGTGCAACGCAACGTCTTGACGTCAAACGCCGCCATGTTGCGCATGTGGGCCTTCAAGCGCTCAGGCGATTGGCCGGTATAACCGATCGTCCATACGCCGCGGTTGATTTCCCGCAGGATGTCTTCAACGACCGGCTCCTGATAGCCGGCTGCGGCTTTGACCAACGCGATGTTTTGTTTGCCGTCGCGTTTACCGAGCAACTGATCACCAAAGCCCATGCGAACCGCGAAGTCATACATGATGGCGTGGTCGGAACGCGATTCAAACAATGGCTCGATGACCTTCTCGCGCCATTGCAGTGACCGATTGGACGCCGTCGCCGATCCGGTACATTCAAACTGTGTACAGGCAGGCAACAGATAGACACCATCCTTGCGATCCGGCATCGCGGCCGATGCGGTTGGATATGGGTCGATGATGACCATCAACTCAACCGCTTCCATTGCCTTTTTCATTTCCAAACCGCGGGTCTGGGAATTCGGCGCATGACCCCAGTAAATGATCGCCTTCAAGTTTGAATCCTGATCGATCAATTCGTTCTTTTCCAACACGCCGTCGATCCATCTCGACAACGTCATGCCGGGCTTTTCCATCATCGCCTTGGACGCATACCGACCCTTGATGTACTCGTAGTCAACGTTCCAAACCTTGGCCCAGTGTTTCCACGAGCCTTCGGCGAGGCCGTAGTAGCCCGGCAATGAGTCCGGATTCGGCCCGACGTCGGTGGCGCCCTGCACGTTATCGTGGCCGCGGAAAATGTTGGTGCCGCCGCCGGATACACCGACGTTACCGAGCGCCAGTTGCAAGATGCACGATGCACGCACGATCGCATTACCGATGGTGTGCTGGGTCTGGCCCATACACCACACCACGGTTGACGGACGATTCATCGCCATGGTTTCGGCGACTTTATACACTTCCGCCTCCGGCACGCCACACGCCTCTTCAACCGCTTTTGGATTCCACTTTTTCATCACTTCGTCACGGATTTTTTCCATGCCGAAAACGCGGTCGTTCAAATATTTTTTGTCTTCCCAACCATTGCTGAAGATATGCCACAACATGCCATACAAGAATGGAATGTCGGTGCCGGAACGAATGCGCACAAACTGGTCGGCCTTGGCCGCGGTGCGGGTGAAACGCGGATCAACCACGATCATTTTTGCGCCGGTTTCCTTGGCATGCAGCATATGCAACATCGATACCGGATGCGCCTCGGCGGCGTTTGAACCGATATACATCGCGCACTTGGCATTTTGCATATCGTTATAGGAGTTGGTCATGGCGCCGTAACCCCAGGTGTTGGCCACACCGGCCACTGTCGTGGAGTGACAAATACGCGCCTGATGATCGGTATTGTTGGTGCCAAACAGCGACACAAACTTGCGCATCAGATATGCCTGTTCGTTGTTGTGTTTGGAGGAGCCAATCCAATAAACAGAGTCCGGACCGCTGTCCTTGCGCAGCTTCATCATCTTTTCAGACAACTCGCTCATCGCCTGATCCCAGCTGATGCGCTGATACTTGCCGTTCACCAGTTTCATCGGGTATTTCAAACGGTGTTCACCGTGTCCGTGCTCACGCACCGACGCACCCTTGGCGCAGTAGGAGCCAAGATTGAGCGGTGAATCAAACACCGGCTCCTGGCGAACCCAAACGCCGTTTTGCACAATGGCATCGACGGCACAGCCGACCGAGCAATGCGTACAAACGGTACGCTTGACTTCCATCTTGCCATCGGCGGCGACGCTGGGACCACCGGCTGACGCGGCCTCGGCCTTTTGCATCATCGAGAACGGCAGT
>JANPDI010000238.1:0-2446 GCA_031431435.1 Burkholderiales bacterium | reverse complement strand
ACCGGCTGACCGCAGGCATTGTATCGAGCGCAATGTTTGCCCCAGTTCTTTGCGTGACCGGGTGGCACATGCAAATAGATTGGTTGCGGACGGACCGCAACAGGTACCGCCTGGATGATGATCGGCCGTTCGTAAATCAGACGCGGTTGCGGCACATTGCCGATATCAATTTGCCCGTAGAAGCCGGGATCTCCGATACGGATGGACACACCGACATCGGCCGCAAATACGGGCGACGCACATGCCGAGATGACCATTAATGCTGCTGAGATAGCGTAACGTTTCATATTTTCCCCAATAGTTGGACTGCGCTTCGTTAACGGCTTTTACGCAGTTGTTGTTGACCTGCCACGACAGAAAGTACGATTTGTCGTCAGTTGGCAACAGCAAGTATCGAACACGTTGTGATCGCCAGTCTGTGCGGCTGACCGCTGAGCCGTATTCAACCTGTTCAAACAGGCAACCCCCGCCAACCGCCAGGCCGGTGGCGGACGATCAAATCAACGGAAATAAAGGGGTCTCGCTTGAATGGCGCTTACTTCAGGATTAATTCGGCCTCCACATCAGAATTTGTGATTCATCGCGCCACTCTACCGCTTGTCTCCCCGGCGAACAACCACAGGGGTTGCGCCGGGCCGGGGCCTAAGTCAAATCAACGGAAATAAAGGGGTCTCGCTTGAATGGCACTTACTTCAGGATTAATTCGGCCTCCGCACCAGAATTTGTGATTCATCGCGCCACTCTACCGCTTGTCTCCCCGGCGAACAACCACAGGGGTTGCGCCGGGAAGACAGGCTTAAGTAAGTGCCATTCGGGTCTCGCTTTTATTGCCGCGCACGCGCGCCTACTGCAGACACGCTCACCACCCATATCCGCCGGATCCCCAGCCCAAACCGGCCATCCTGTTTGTCGGCAATCATCAAGCCAAACTGGCGCACCGCGGCGGGATCAAGTGGCGGCGCATTAACGACACGCCGGCCGCGAAAAGTCGGTACAAACATCGTGACGGGTAACGTGACCGTTATCCATGTATCGGCAACCGTCTCGAAGCCCGCCTGATAATTCACCCCGTCAAATGCGCCTGAGGTGCGCATGTTGAGCATGTAGCGCTTGCCATCACCACGCACTTCCAAAACGTATTGCGTAACCGTTGAAGGTGACGGCAATTTTGCACCGGCGCGCACCGAGGCAAATCCGCCGTTGCGCTCCAGCGACATCACGCCCTCAAACACGGCGTGGCCGGCGGCGGCGTGGCGCATGCGGCTTTGTGAAATGCCGCCCATGACACGGTCATCGGTTGGCGTCCAATCGGCAACCGAGGCGGGATCATCAAAACGAAATAGATCTTGCGTCATGCTGCCAGTATGCATCGGCTTGGCCGCGGGTTCGGCAACAACCGGTTGGATAACAATCGCGGCGACCAAGACAAGGGCCGCCAGCCGGCCGATATGTTTTTGCGCCACTTTTTCCATCACCGCACCGATTGTCTGTTTGATCAACTGGCACATTCTCAACGATGTGATACCGCCGCGCGCAGGTTTTTCTTATAAGGCTTGAATACTGCGGACAATGCAATGCGACAGTGATGGCCGGCGATCGACTGATCAGCGGCCGCGTTGGCGGATAAAAAGTCGTTGCCAGACGGCGCTTTTGAAGGCTTTTTGCCTGAAAGTGGCCGCGCTACCTGGTGTTTCAAATTTGAAAATACCGCCCCATACCGGCGGTACGATGGCTTCGCTGCGATAAGCGCCGCTAGCCACTGTTGTTTGCCATTTGGACAACCGCAAGAATTGGGTCCCTGACTACGCAGAAGAGGGAAATAACAACGTTGTTGGACGTTGCCCATCACGCATTGGCGCGTCTTTAACGCACCAATAAAGCGGCTGGCGCGGCGACTGTTGACTTCCCTCAGAGCCGTGTTGCGGTGACCACAATCGGTTCAATGTCAATGATTTTTGGCGCGACCACCGTCGCCTCGACAACCGGCGCGTCATCTTGCACATGGGCGGCTGCGACGCCGGTATCAACGAACAACAATTGCAAGCCGGTAAAATGTATTGCCATTACCAGCCCCGCGAGGCTGGCTGAGGTGGCGAAGTTGCCGGTATTTTTAAATTTGCTGCTGTTCATGGCGAATCTCCTGGAATCGTCGGGTTTGGGGCATGGCCCGCACTTGTGGCGCGCGGCGTCCCCGGGCTGGTTGCCGTCGGTGTGGTTGCTTTCTTAATCGACAAAATGCAGCCACCGGACAGCCGTGACTTTAGAGACCGCATGTGACAGGGAAATGAATTGCGCGGCGTATAAATGTCGTGCATTTGTGACACAAATTCATAAACGCCCGTCTCAACACGGACGGCGCGCCGGCCATCGTCCTCCCCAGTCGTGTTATCGTGTCACTTGAAAATTGATTGCCGACCGCCCCTCTGCCGCCCCCACCACCCTCGGC
>JANPDI010000237.1:0-11933 GCA_031431435.1 Burkholderiales bacterium | reverse complement strand
GTTGATATGTTGCAGAACCCCTTTTCACCGCTGTCATACGGCAGCAATGCGCCGAAAGCGGTGGCGGGTATTGACTTGATGTTGCGGCTCACCGGTCGTTATGGGCGGCCGCCATTTGGTATCGGCCACGTCGAGGTGGCGGGCGTGCAAGTGGATATCGAAGAGCAGGTACTGCTCGACAAGCCGTTCTGCCAGCTGCGCCATTTTGCCAAAGTGCGCAAAGCCGGCACCCGCCGTCGCGCCGGTGCCGAGCCGCATGTGCTGATTTTTGCGCCGTTGTCGGGACATTTCGCCACGTTGCTGCGTGACACCGTGCGCACCATGTTGCCGGACCACGATGTCACCATCACGGATTGGAAGGACGCACGTGATGTCAGCCTCGCCGAAGGTGTGTTTCACTTCGACGATTACGCCGCGTACGTGCAGGAGTTCACCCGGTTTATGCAAAAACGCGCCGGCGGCAATATTCACGTCGTGTCAGTTTGTCAGCCGACCGTGCCGGTATTGGCGGGCATTTCGTTGATGGCGTCACGCGGTGAAAAGACGCCCGCGAGTATGACCATGATGGGCGGCCCGATCGACACGAGCAAGAATCCAACCTCGGTGAACGATTTTGCGACCCGCCGCCCATTGTGGTGGTTTGAACAGAATGTCATCCAGCGTGTGCCGGTGAAATACCCCGGTGCCATGCGGCGCGTGTATCCGGGCTTCCTGCAACTCGCCGGGTTTGTGGCGATGAATCCCGAGCGGCATCTGGAGTCGCACCAAGACTATTACAACCATCTGGTGGCCGGTGACGGTGAATCAGCCGAAGCGCACCGCAAGTTTTACAACGAGTACAACGCGGTGATGGATTTGCCCGCCGAGTATTACCTCGACACCATCGTGCGTGTGTTTCAGGAGCAGAGTCTGGCGCGCGGCACACTGGTGGTGGCGGATGAGCCGGTCGAGCCCGCGGCGATCAGCAAGACGGCGTTATTTACCATTGAGGGTGAGTTGGACGATATTTCCGGCAGTGGGCAAACCGAGGCGGCACATACGCTATGTACCGGTATCGCCGCATCCCGCCGGGAGCATTACACGGCACCGGGTGTGGGACATTACGGTATTTTCTCCGGTCGAAAATATCGCGAAATGATCTACCCAAAGATCCGCGACTTCATCAAGAAACACAACCGCTAGCCTGCACCGTCGAGCCCGCCATGCCGAATGAATCGTTACCCGATTATTTTGAATTGCTGAGGCAAATGACCGGTATGGGTGGCGGTGCGGCAATGCCGCAGGGGGCAACGGCGGGCACGGCGTTTGACCCGGCGGAAATCGACAAAAAGATCCGCGAATTGCAGACCGTGCTGGGCTGGTTGCAGGTACAGGCAAACGCCGTCGAGTTGTCGGTCAAGGCGCTCGAGTATCAACGTGACACACTTGCCGCCATGCGTGAACAAAACCAGGAATTCGGCAAATTGACGGGTGATGACCTGGCCAGGTTTGCCGCCGCATTTGACCCGGCGCAATGGATGAAGGCGGTGATGCCCGGCACGCCGATTCAGTCTGCGCCCGCGAAGCCAGCGCCGCGACGGCCGAACGCGGCCGGCAAACGCGTCGCAGGGACGTCGAAAAAACGCTGATGATGGTCTCGCGCGGACGCAACGATGGGTTCAAAACGCCATTCGGCGGTGGTGCAAGTCGGGGATCAGCCGCCAATTGCGATCAATCAGAAAAAACCAATAGCTGAACAAACAGCTGAATCTTGGTGTTGACCGCCGGCGGCACGGTGGTGAACTCAATGCCGGTGAAAACCGTGCCGTCACGGGTCTTCTCGTTGACCACCTTGCCGTAAACATCCTGCGCGACAAATGAAACATGCGGCAGGTCGATGGTTAGTTTCATTTCTGTCATCGGCGGTTGAGGCGCGGCTAACTCAACCAGGATGCCATGGTAACCAATGTCATGAATGGTGCCCGAAAATCGCTCTGGCAGGACAATGCCGCTGCGAACCAGTTGGTACCAAAACGGCAGCGATACCGCGACACGATGACTGCGGCGGATCTCCTGCCGCGGCACGCGCAGGCCCTTGGTGGGAATCGCATGCACTTCACGCACGCTGACAATTTGTGATTTTCCCTTGACGTGCACCACCATCGGCTCGGAGGTTTCAACAAAATCGCGGCATCGCTCGTAGGTGCTTTCACTAATCAGCACCTGGCCGCGCAGGCTGAAGGCTTCTATTCGTGAGGCCAGATTCACCTCATCGCCGATCACGGTGTATTCCGAATAAACGTCCGAGCCGAGCACGCCCGCCATGACTTCGCCGGTATTGATGCCGATACCCATGTAAAGATCAGGCAGTCCCTGTTTCCGGTGGCCCGTGTTGAGGTCGTGCATCTTGGTCTGCATTTCAACCGCACAGGCAAGCGCCCGCGCAACGTCATCATCACGTTTGGTGAGTGCGCCGAACAAGACCATGATGGCGTCGCCCATGAATTTATCAATGGTGCCACCGTGTTTGAAAATTATTTCACTCATCCGGATCAACACCGGATTGAGCATCTGAATCACGGTGCCCGACGGGTGTTCCGCCGCGAGTGCGGTGAATCCGCGCAGATCGGCGAGCAGTATCGTGACCTCGCGCGCCTGAAAGTCAGAATTTTCGTCGCTCTGCTTGTTGACGTCGGTCGCGACAAGCTCCGCCTCGATTTCGCGCAGCGCGTGGCGCGACAGGTCCTGCCCTGTTTCTTGCAGGACTATTTTCCGAATACGACTGATCGTCTTTGGAATGGAGTGCGACTTCATTTGAGTATTATTTTAATATCCGGCTCGGGCGAATGATTGCGCACTGTCGCGGTTGATTTTGCACCATTTACCGCAATCCAGCCATTCCCGCGCCCCTCCCGCCGGCAACTACCCGTCCGGCAGCCTTGAAAATGCAATGAAGGTTTCATTGGTCTCGACCAAATTGGCGCTGACAAACTGTACATTTGCACCCGGTGGGCCGTTATGGCACCAGGCGATCAGGCGTTCAACCGCCGCCTCTTCCCCATAGACTGTTGCCTCAACGTTGCCGTCACCAAGATTTCGCACCCAGCCGGTAATGTCGAGCGCCTGTGCAACCATGCGCATCGATTCGCGGTAGCCGACTCCCTGCACGCGGCCGCTGATGCCGAGATGGACGGTGATGAAATTCATTCGTCGGCCGTGACTTTTTTGCGACGCGTCGTTTTCACCACCGCACGGGTCTTTTTCTCGACAATTCGTTTTTCGCGCGCCGCGCGCGTCGGCTTGGTGGCGAGTCGTTTTTTCGGCACGTGATTTTTCTTGATCAGCCTTTCGATCAGGCGATCAAAGGCAATCTCTTTGTTGCGGAACTGTGATGGCGAGTCTTGGGCCACCACCACCACGCCGGAGAGTGCATGGGTAAGGCGTATCGCCGAGTTGGTCTTGTTGACGTGCTGGCCACCCGGACCTGACGCGCGAAATGTGTCAATCCGCACCTCGGTTTCGAGGACGGCGCGGACAATTGAGTAGGGTGGCGGAACGGTGGCGGGCATGATCAACGAATACTATCCCAGAGCGGGTGTGACCGGCCGGGGTGGTTTGCAGGCGGATGCCATGGATTCAACAACAGACGACGCGCCATGCGAATGCTCGCGGCGGCAGGTGCGACGTTACTTGATGCGCATTCCCGGAATGGCACCTGAATCCGGGCTCAACAGGTAGATGCCGGTGCCGTCGCCTGCGGCCAGTACCATGCCCTGTGATTCGCCAAAACGCATCTTGCGCGGGGCAAGGTTGGCAACCATCACGGTCAGGCGGCCGACCAGATCTTTGGGGTTGTAAGCGGATCGAATGCCGGCGAACACCTGGCGTTGTTCAATGCCAAGATCGAGTGTCAGGCGCAATAACTTGTCGGCTTCAACAACAAATTCAGCGTCGAGAATTTTCGCCACACGCAGGTCAATACGACCGAAGTCATCTATCGAAATCGTCTCAGACACCGGTTGAATGACAACCGGCTTTGGCGTTTCAACCGGCTGCAACACAAATTCTGACGTGGCGGGAGCCTCGTCGTTCGCCGGTGCCGCGGTTGATTTTGTGTCGGCCTTGCCGCCCGCCTTCGCTGACTTATCCGCCTTGCCATCGGGGGCGGCCGTCGCGTCTGGTGCGTCCAACAATGCCTCAATCTGCTTTGGTTCGATGCGCGACATTAAGTGTTTGTAAGGTTTGATCTGGTGACCTGCGGGCAATAATTTTTTTGTGTCACCCCAATCATAACCCTTTATGTTCAAAAATGCAGCAGCATCGCCGGTAAGCTTCGGCAGGATTGGCGCAAGCAACGCCGTGAGCAAATGAAACGCATTGAGAATAACCGAACAGGTTGCATGTAGTGCCGCATTATTGGTGTCGTCTTTTGCCAGCGCCCATGGCTTTTCAGCGTCGACAAACAAGTTGACCTGATCAGCCAGATCCATGGTGCGTCGAACCGCCTTGCCAAATTCACGCCCATCATAAAGCGCCGCGATCTCGTCTGCGGTTCCAATGATTGCAGCCAGCACCGGATGTTTTGGATCGACCGCGCATAACGTCGCATCAAATTTCTTGTTGAGAAAGCCCGCGGCGCGGCTCGCGATATTAATGTACTTGCCGATCAAATCGGCATTTACACGGGCAATAAAATCGTCGCCGCTGAAATCGATGTCCTCGACCCGGTCGTTGAGCTTTGCCGCGATGTAGTAACGCAGCCACTCGGTATTGAGCCCGAGCGCCAGATATTTGGCCGGTGTCGGACCAAAGCCGCGTGATTTGGAAAGTTTTTCGCCGGTGACCTGCAAAAAACCGTGGACAAACACATTGTTCGGCACTTTGCGACCGGAGAAATGCAACATGGCGGGCCAGAACAGCGTGTGGAAATAGACAATGTCCTTGCCGATGAAGTGATATTGCTCGACTTCGTCGTCGGCCAGAAATTCCTCAAAGCTGCGTGGTTCGCCATTGGCAGCGGCACCACCGGCGGCGAAATAGGCTTTGAGGCTGGCGAGGTATCCCACCGGCGCATCCAGCCAAACATAGAAATATTTACCCGGCGCATCGGGTATTTCGATGCCGAAATACGGGCTGTCGCGGGATATATCCCAATCATGCAGATCTTTTCCGCCGTCACCGAGCCATTCGGCCAGCTTATTTTTGACTTCGGCCTGAATGGGGGTCTCCGCCACCCATTTTTCAAGAAACGCGATGCATTTTTTATCCGAGAGTTTAAAAAACAAATGTTCGGATTTTTTCATCACCGGCTTGGCGCCGGTCAACACGGAATAGGGGTTCTTCAGTTCAGCGGGCGTGTAGACCGCCCCGCAGACCTCGCACGAATCACCATTTTGATCTTTTGCGCCGCATTTGGGGCATTCACCCTTGATGAACCGGTCGGCGAGAAACATGCCTTTTACCGGGTCATAAAACTGCTCGATCTCTTTCGAGACGATCAACTTGCCGGCTTTCAGCTTCTTGTAAATGGCTTGTGACAGTTCAACATTTTCAGGCGAATGCGTTGAATGCCAAAAGTCAAAACTCAGGTGGAAGAGCGGCCATTGGGCCTGATGCTCCGCCGCCACCGTCGCCACCAACTGCTCGGGCGTGATGCCCTGCTTCTCGGCGTTAAGCATGATCGGTGCGCCATGCGCGTCGTCGGCGCAAACAAAATGCACCTGATGCCCGCGCATCCGTTGGAAACGCACCCAGATATCCGCCTGGATGTACTCCATCATGTGACCGATATGGAATCCACCGTTGGCGTAGGGCAGGGCGGTGGTGACAAAAAGTTTGCGTTGCATTGGAATTGGCCCGGCGGTTTCGACTGCGTTGCGCCGTCGTTACACAGGCTTGATTTCTAAGGTGCTATTGTATCAAGGCCACTGGCACAAAGATATAAACCGGAAATACCGAATCAATGGCAAGGGCGGCGGCGATTGCCGATAAAATATGGCAAGACGAAAATCAGAGGCGAAACATGAGCATTACCAATGAGCAAATCAAGAACGCATTACGTGAATTGATCGATCCGGTCACGGATGAGAACTATGTAGACGGCAAGTCGGCAAAAAATATCGTCATTGACGGCAACAATGTTGCGCTGGAAATTGTGCTTGGCTATCCAGGCAAAAGCGTCACTGAAACAATTCGAAAATCGGTGATCGACCGGTTGAAAAAACTCGATGGGGTTGGCAACGTGTCGGTCAACGTTTATTCAAAGATCGTCTCCCATAGCGCCCAGCGCGGTGTCAAACTGAACCCAAACATCAAAAACATCATTGCCGTTGCCTCGGGCAAGGGTGGTGTCGGCAAATCAACAACCGCGGTCAACCTCGCACTGGCGCTTGCGGCAGAAGGCGCGGTGGTCGGCATGTTGGACGCCGACATTTACGGCCCTTCGCAACCAACCATGTTGGGAATCACGGGGCGCCCGCAATCCAAGGATGGCAAATCGATGGAGCCGATGGAAGGGCACGGCATCCAGGCCATGAGTGTTGGTTTTCTGATTGATCCGGAGACGCCAATGGTTTGGCGCGGTCCGATGGTCACCCAGGCGCTGGAGCAGTTGTTAAATGAAACGCGCTGGAACAATCTCGACTATCTGGTGATTGACCTGCCCCCCGGGACCGGCGATATTCAGTTGACGCTTGCGCAAAAGGTGCCGGTAACCGGTGCGGTGATTGTTACCACGCCGCAGGACATTGCGTTGTTGGACGCGCGCAAGGGTCTCAAAATGTTCGAAAAGGTCGGCGTGCCGATTATTGGTATTGTTGAAAACATGGCGATGCACACCTGTTCGAATTGCGGCCACAGCGAACATATATTCGGCGAGGGTGGTGGACAACGCATGTCAACGGACTACAAAGTTGACCTGCTGGGCTCGCTTCCGCTGGATATCAAGATACGTGAAATGGCCGACAGCGGCAAACCGACCGTCGTTTCAGATCCGGATGGTGCCACGGCAAAAATATATCGGGATATTGCGCACAAGTGTGCGGCCAAAATTGCCAAGCAGTCGCAGGATCGTTCGCATATGTTTCCCAAAATTGTCATTCAGAATTCCTAGGAGTGTTCAAGTTCCATGAGCGACACGACGGGCATTGACCAACGTATTTCGCGCGCCGTATTGTTGCGAAAAAAGGGCCAGCACACCGAGGCGCTGGCCATTTTGCTTGATTTGCTGAAGAGTTCGCCCGATCATGCCGGGCTGCATTACGAGATTGCCTGCACCTACGACCCACAGGGGTTGGAGGTTGATGCGATTCCCCACTATGAAAAGTCCATCGCGCTCGGGTTGGAGGGTGAGAACCGGCGCGGGGCATTGCTCGGGCTCGGCAGTTCGTACCGTTGTGTCGGGCAGTATTCAGACGCCGTGCGTACGTTTGAGCGCGGCATCGCCGAGTTTCCATCAGCCCATGAATTCAATGTTTTTTTGGCGATGGCGTTACACAATCTGGGCGACCATCGTCGCGCATTGCAACTGTTGTTGACCCACATCGCCGAGCATACCGGCGACAAACAGACGGCAAAATACCGGCGCGCCATTTTTCACTACGCCGAGCATCCGGATCCGCGTGATGATGAATCGTGAGATGGGAACAACATGAGCGCCGCCTATTATGTCGGCTTGATTCGTGTCCGCAACGCCGAACAATGGGAACGTTATGTCTCACAGGTTGGGTCAACCATTTCGCAATATGGCGGCCGGATTATTTTTCGCGGCGCCAAGCGTCTGGTGATGGCGGGCGAGGACATGATCGACACTGGTGCCCATGACCGTGTGGTGACACTCGAGTTTGCCGACGAGACCGCGGCAAAGCGCTGGCATGATTCGCCGGAGTATCAGCGACTGGTGCCAATTCGTGATTCGGCTGCCAACGTCACGCTAATTCTTTATTCGGGCTAACGCAGGTTCGGATTGACCGCCGGGTCAATCCGAACCGGATCCGTCCGCTACTCAATGCCGAGCCGGTCGAGCCGGTATCGGAGTGAACGGAACGTGATTCCCAGCAGCTTTGCCGCCTGTGTCTTGTTGTATCGGGTTTGCTCCAGGGCCTTCATGATTTGTTCGCGTTCAATCCGGTCAAGGTACTCGTGCAGCGGCATGGTGCGATCCCCCGCCTGTGCGGCGTCCACCGCGCCGTTGCTTTCCTCGGTCAGATACAAATCATCTTTGTCGATGGTCTTGCCATCACAAAGCGCCATTGCCCGTTCCAGGATATTTTCGAGCTCGCGCACATTGCCGGGATAGTCATAGTTGGCCAGCGCATTTTGTGCCGCCGCGGTTATTTGTGGCGCCGCCGCACCCGCCGGGACGGCAGACTGTGCGTGCAATCGTGCGACCAGCGCCGCGACCAGCAACGGCACGTCTTCCGGTATCTCGCGCAGTGGCGGCATTCGCAGCTCGATCACATTCAGTCGATAGAAAAGATCTTGGCGAAATTCGCCGGCTTGCACCTTTTCAGCAAGGTTTCGGTGGGTGGCGCTGATGATGCGAAAGTCGACCGGCTTTTCAACAGTGTCACCCACACGACGAACCCGTTTCTCCTGTATCACCCGCAGTAATTTCACCTGCATCTGCAACGGCAGATCGCCAACTTCATCCAAAAAAAGCGTGCCGCCATCTGCGGCTTGCAGGAATCCATCACGATCGGTGTCGGCGCCGGTAAAGGCACCTTTCCGGTAGCCGAAAAACTCGCTTTCCATCAGGTTCTCGGGGATTGCACCGCAGTTCACCGCGACAAACTGTGCATCGCGCCGCGCACTGTCGTCGTGCATCAACCGCGCCGCAACTTCCTTACCGGTTCCGGACTCCCCGGAAATGAACGCCGGCGCCTGACTGCGGGCCAGTTTGGCGATCATTTCGCGTGCACGCACAATCGGTGCAGATTCGCCCAACAATCGTGCCGCATAGGTGCCGCCGCCGGCTGCCGGCACGGGCCGCTCTGCAGCGCCGGGCATTTTTTTTGTGCGCTCGCTGGTGCGCGGCAGACTCAATGCGGCACTGACCACTTCACGCAACTGCTTTAATTGGATTGGCTTGGCAAGATAGTCGAATGCGCCCGCCTTTAGCGCGGCCACCGCATTGTCGGTCGAACCGTACGCGGTAATTACCGCGACCGGCGTGTTTCCGTATCGTTCCGCAATGTGCGACAACACCATCAAGCCATCACCGTCAGGCAGGCGCATGTCGGTCAAACAAAGGTCGTAGCCGCGTTCGGCAAGACGTGACATTGCGTGTTTTACGCTGTCGGCACTGTCTGCCTCAATGCCCATGCGCATCAATGTCAGGACAACCAACTCGCGGATATCCGCTTCGTCGTCGACAACCAATACTCTTTTGGCGCCGCCGGCATGTTGACCCGCTGGATCGGTGTTTGTATTCATCCTGGTTTTGCCGCTTTCATGAGCAGACGGAAACATGTGCCGGGTTTGTCGCCGGCGGAAAGCGCATTGCGATTGCGCAAGCCCGCATTATCAACGACATACTCGAGTGTTGCGCTATTGACCTGCGCCAGTTCACGTGCAATGTACAAACCGAGGCCTGTTCCCTTGGCATCGGTTGTGAAAAACGGCTCGAACAAATGCTGCAGCGCATCGCCGGCAACACCTTCACCGTCATCAGCCACCTCGATGGCGATGTTATTGTTGCCGACCTGCGTGACATAAATACAGACAGAGTCGTTGCCGCCGGAGGCAAAGCGGGTCGCATTGCGCACCAGGTTCCATAAAATCTGGTCGAGGTGCGCCCGGTCAAACACCGGCCTGATGTTGCTGGAAAGTACCACACGAAACATCTCGCGCGGCCGTTTTTCGTTGCCGCAAAAATCGCGCAGAAAATTCTGCAGGAATGTTTCAATTTCGATCACCTCTGGATGCGCGCGATCCCGCCGGTTCAGGTCCAATACCTCTTCGACCAGCCGGTTTAGGCGATGGGCGTTTTCCTGGATGATGGTCAGCAGCCGGTTGTCCGCGCTGGTGCGCGTCACATCCTCTTGCAGCAGTTCAGCCGCATGGTTGATCGACGATAACGGATTGCGAATCTCGTGGGCGATTGACGCGGTCAATCGCCCAAGCGCGACAAGTTTCATTTGTTGCGCCTGCGAACGAATGCGCGAGGCGTCCTCAAGGAAAATAACAATTGGTGAGACTTCGGCATCGCCAATTGCCACAAACCGCAATTGATATTCGCGTTGTGATTGCGGATCGCGGGCGATTGAAAAAATGCGCGCGTGGTCGGCGCGCCATTCTGACAACAATATCGCCAGTGGTGGTGCCACCTCTGCGAGTGTGCGGCCGGTTGCGTTCGCAAGACCGCGAACCAGTGTTGCCGATTGCGGGTTGTTTTGCCGGATTACACCCGCCTCATCAACCACCACAAATCCATCCTGCATGTCCCTGATGACCAGCTCGTTTATCTGCGCCAGATTGGCCAGATCCACACCACGTCTTTCGGCAATCTGCTCGGCGCCTTTTGCATATTTCGCCAGCGTGTAGCCGAGACCTGCGACCACAAAGTAGCCGGTTGCCAACATGCCGCTCGGCACAAATTCCGCCGCGGTGGCATCGGTGTATAAAAATTGCCAGGCCTGTTCGAACAGGACTGCCAGCGCCGCAATTGCCGCGTGGAAAAACGCCATGCGGCCGTGGGCGACCAGTGCGCCCGCTGCCAGCGATATCAACAACAGCATACCGATGCCGCTACGCGTTCCGCCTGATGCGTGCATCAAAAATACCAGCATGACGATATCAACCAACACCTGCACAGTGAGTTGGATCGATGCAGGCGGAATGCGCAATTGTGTCGAAACGATGAGTGCGACACTCGCGACCAGGTATGCGGCGAGCGCGAGGGTTGCAACAAATGGCGACGCCGCGCCAATAATCGGGAAACGGCTGAATCCCCAGAAAATAATGGCCAGCACCAGTACCACAATAAGACGGTAAACAGCAAACGAGGTCAGCGTCCGCCACGCGGTTTCGGGCGATTCAAACGCCGTAATTGCCCGCGGCAATCCGGTTGCAAGTTTGGGTGCTTCCGCGTTTGTGTTCTGCTTCGAATTGGTGGCGATGGCCATCTATGCCTGTCTAAACCGGGTTATGCCGGGTCGATGCGTTAGTTAGCGCGGCGCGCTATTGCAGTCGGCGTTGTTTTTGCAGCGGAAATTTCCATCCGCATCTTTGGTCGCTTCTGACTCCGGGATATTGATACAGCAGCGTGCACAGGCGACCATACGCTCGGAAGATACCGCCGGTCTGGCGGTGGTCGCGCCGTCGTCAGATGGCCGGTTGATTTTGCGCCTGGCAAAAAACAGCAGCCAGACGATGGCCGCAATCAAGACGCCAAAAAGTACTTTCCCCATTCGGTTAAACCCCCGCCCTGACAATCTGGCTTGTGGTGCCGCCGGTAAATTGCAGCATCACCATTGGTTGCGTCCCGTCGAATATAAATTGCCGGGCGTCATCATTTTTCAACAAAAGCGCGTTCGATGACAAAGTGCCCCGGCTGGCTCATGTTACCTTCGTCCCAGCCCCATTCCGTGAACATGTTTTTCAGGTCGCGCAGCATTTCGGGGCTGCCGCAAATCATGACCCGATCCCGATCCTTGTTAATAGGTGCCAAGCCAATGGCGGCTTCAAGTTTCCCTTGTGCAATCAATTCCGTGATGCGTCCCTGATTTTTAAACGGCTCACGTGTCACGGTCGGATAATAGATGAGTTGATTTCGCACGAGTTCGCCAAAAAACTCGTTTTGCGGCAACTCGTTCTGGAGATAGTCGTGATACGCCAGTTCGGCAATTCGCCTTGTGCCGTGGACCAAAATCACCTTTTCGAAACGCTCGTAGGTTTCCGGGTCCTTGATGATGCTCATAAACGGCGCCATGCCGGTGCCGGTTGAGAGCAGATAC
>JANPDI010000236.1:0-1654 GCA_031431435.1 Burkholderiales bacterium | reverse complement strand
GATAATCACGCAAAAGGACGGCCTTTAATAAACCGGCACCGAACGATCAACCGTCCGTGACCATGCGTCGATACCACCACTGAGATTATGCAAGTTATCAAAGCCCATGCGCTGCAAGTATGCGACGACCTGCAGACTTCGAACCCCGTGATGACAAATTACGACCGTAGGATGCGCCGGATCGATCTCTTGGATGCGGGCCGGTATTTCACCCATCGGCAAATGCGTCGCGCCATCGATTTTGGCCAGTTCAAGCTCCCACGGTTCGCGCACGTCGATGACAACCGGGCGTTCGCCGGCCGGTGCCTGCAGCATCACACTTAATTCTGTGGCGGATAGTTGGCGCATATTGGGTCTGGATGCTAAAACGTGAATCGTGAAGGCTGGCACGCATTGATTAGCGGCGGTACCACGGTTTCAAATAGTTCGACGGTATTAAATGCAACGTCGTCGATTTTGGTAATCAAGGTGGCTTTCATCACCGGGGCGTCACCGATGACGGCAAAAAAGCGCCCACCGACGGCTAAGAATGGCAAAAACGCCGCCGGCAAAACCGGCACCGAGCCGGTCAATACAATTACGTCAAAGCGTTGTTGCGGCGGAACAAACGCGGCCGGACTGTCGGCGGCGTCACCGACGGTAATTTCCACATTGCCGATCCTGGCCACGGCAATTTTTGCCGCTGCGCTGGTGGCGAGGCTTTGGAAATATTCAATTGACGCAACGCGCTCGGCACAGCTTGCCAGCAGGGCTGTCAAATAGCCTGAGCCGGTGCCAATTTCGAGCACACAGTCGGTTGCTTTGGGTGCAACTTCCTGAACAATCCGCGCCTCTAGTTTGGGCGACATCATGCTTTGGCCTTCACCGTTTTCATTCAACGGTATTTCGGTATCCATGAACGCCAACGAACGATAGGCCGGCGGGACGAAGTCCTCGCGCTTGACCTTGAACAACAGATTGAGCACAGACTGATCCAACACCTCCCAGGTGCGGATTTGCTGTTCAACCATATTGAAGCGGGCTTGTTCGGTGTTCATGGGGTCGGGATTCGTTGGGTAGGCGATGGCGCTATTTTACCCAGCGCAGGCGATTCTGCCGGGGGTGTGATGCTCAGCGAGCGGATCAGCATATCGGTATGGACGGCCAGATAGGCGGCAGGGTCAATCTGGCTACCACCACAAACATCAAATGAATGTCGCCACAACATCAGCATCACCACCGGTGCGGCGCAAATGCGCGGCACGTAGTCCATCTTGATATCGTGAAATTCGCCCGACTTCACACCACGCTCGATGGCATAGACAAATAATCCCATGCCGCGGGTAATGACTTCGTCGTGATAGAACTTGGCCAGCTCCGGAAAGTTGCCCGATTCGGACATCATGAGTTTGGTGATGCCACCGAGTTTGGTGCCGCCGATTTGTTCCCACCAGGTGGTGACCAAGTTGCGAATCAAGTTAGCTGCAGGGCCTTCATAAGAGCGCATATAGATTTCATACTCGGCAATTCGCGATACAATGCCCTCCTGAATCACCGTCTTAAACAGCGCTTCCTTGCTATCAAAGTACAGGTATAACGTGCCCTTTGAGACGCCGGCGCGTTTGGCCACATCATCCAAACGGGTTGCCGAAAAACCGCGCTCAATGAACAGATC
>JANPDI010000235.1:0-4200 GCA_031431435.1 Burkholderiales bacterium | reverse complement strand
GTCGACTACGTCAAGATCAACGCCGACTATCGCAGCTGACATGATGTTTCCCAAGCTCGACAAAGTCGCCGCAAAGGCGGAAGCATTAATCGACAAGATTGACGCGCTGCTGCCGGGATTGCCGGTCAATGACTGGCAAGCCGTCGCCTATCGTTGGCAAAAAACCGACGGTGGCATGTTTGGCGCGGCCAAGGGCGGGTTGGTGCCGGTCAAACGTCCGCACGTGATTCATTTGTCCGATCTTGTTGATATTGACGAACAAAAGCAGCGGCTGGTTGCCAACACCAAACAATTTGTCGAGGGCAGGACGGCTAACAATGTGCTCTTGACTGGTGCGCGCGGCACCGGCAAATCATCGATCGTCAAAGCGATCCTCCAGCGTTTTGCCAAACAGGGGCTGCGGCTGATTGAGGTCGATCGTGCCGATCTGATTGACCTGCCGGCAATCGCCGATTTGGTGGCCGGGCGGCCGGAGAAGTTTATTGTGTTTGCCGACGACCTGTCGTTCGAGGCGGGTGATGCCGCCTACAAGGCGTTGAAATCGGTGCTTGATGGTGGTGTGGCGGCGCCAACTGAAAACATGCTGGTGTATGCAACCTCCAACCGCCGCCATCTGATGCCGGAAATGATGCACGAAAACGCGGCGGCCAAACACACCGACGACGGCGAGATTCACCCCGGTGAGACCACCGAAGAAAAAATTTCGCTTTCGGAACGTTTTGGCTTGTGGCTGTCGTTTTATCCATTTGATCAAGACCAATACCTGGCGATTGCCCGGCATTGGGTAAAGGTATTGTCAACCAACGCCCATATTGATGAGGTCCGGTTTCGCAAGGAGGCGTTGCTGTGGGCGCTCGAACGTGGTGCGCGCAGCGGTCGTATTGCTTATCAATTTGCCCGCGATTTCGCCGGGCAATTGCCGGTTGCCGCCGCCAAAACCGGCAAAACGGCGTCGGCCCCACGCCGCGCCCGCAAGAAATCCTAGATGACCCATGTCACCGACGTCGCGGTTGCGGTATTCATCACCGCCGACGGTCGCTTTTTGTTGTCATCCCGCCCCGACGGCAAACCCTATGCCGGCTACTGGGAATTTCCCGGCGGCAAGATTGAGGCCGGCGAATCGGTGCGCGAGGCACTGGTGCGCGAACTCGAAGAAGAGCTGAACGTTGTTATCGACGAATGCACCCCGTGGTTTTCATTCAAGATGGCCTATCCCCACGCCACTGTACGACTGCGCACTTGGCGCGTCACGGCGTGGCACGGGGCGGACCAACGCGGCATACATGGCATGGAGGGACAATCGTTTTGCTGGCAAGAATTAACAGACATTTCGGTGTCACCGACCCTGCCGGGCTGCGTGCCGATTTTTCGCGCATTGTCATTGCCAACGACCTACACCATTACCAATGCGGGCGAGTGCGGTGCAGAAGCGTATCTCCAGCATTTACGGGCGTCATGGGGCAAAAATGCCGCAAACAGCCCGCCTGATGGCGCCTTTGTCGTTCCGGCATTTTCCCGTCAGCGATTGATCCAGATCCGCGAGAAGTCCATGCCGCCGGCAAAGTTGCGACAATTCGCCGCCGCCGTGACCGCGCTTGCACATGAACACCAAGCCATCGTGATGGTCAATGGCGATGTTGAACTTGCACTGGCGGTTGGGGCGGATGGTGTGCATTTGACGAGTGCACAGCTCACCAGCATGACCACACGTCCGGCGTTGACATGGGTCGGTGGGTCGGCACATTCGCGTGAGGACATTGCGCGTGCGGCCGAATTGAACTGTGATTTTGTGGTGGTGGGCAGTGTCAAACCGACCGCGAGTCACCCCGGTCAAACACCGCTCGGCTGGGTGGCGTTTGAAGAGATGGTGCGTGATTCACCGATGCCGGCGTTTGCCATCGGCGGACTGCTACCCTCGGACCTCGATCAGGCCATCGTGCATGGTGCGCACGGTATTGCCATGCAGCGTGCAGCGCTGTAAAAAATTTTCACAGAGCCAATATGCATATCACCATTTTCGACACACCGATTGTCAACACGGTTGTACGCGCGTTGTCGATTGCTTTTCTCAAACTAACCGGCTGGAAGGTGACGGGCGCGCTGCCGGCAGAGCATGCAAAGTTTGTCATGATCGCCGCGCCGCATACCAGCAACTGGGATCTGCCGTATATGTTGATGGTGGCATTCAGTTTGCGATTGCATGTCTATTGGATGGGCAAGGCGTCGATATTTCAATGGCCGTTTCGCAATGTGATGATGTGGCTGGGCGGTATCCCGGTCAACCGTGAACAGTCGAACAATCTGGTGGCGGCTTCGGCTGATGCGATCAAAGCCGCCGACCGGCCGTTTCAACTGGTGGTGCCGCCTGAGGGAACGCGCAGCAAATCGCGTTATTGGAAGACCGGCTTTTATTTCATCGCAATCGGCGCCAATGTGCCGATCGTCATGGCGTATATGGACTATGAGAAAAAAATGTCCGGTCTGGGCCCGATACTGGTGCCGTCAGGTGATATCGACGCCGACATGAAAACGATCAAGGCGTTTTATGCGCCGTTTAAAGGCAAAAACGCAACGCAGTTTGATACCGAATGACGCGTGCCGGACGCGGCCGTCGCTACCCCCGGCATCAATCGCAGTTTGGATTCCGGCGCCACGGTGCAAGCACCGATAAGACATCAATGCTTATGTGACTCCGAGTCCTTTTCCTGCCCTTTGGCGGCAACGTCGACCGTAAAGCGTTTTTTGTCCGCCGTTTCAAACGTGAGTTTGAGTGGCACGCTGTCACCCTTGTTGATCGCCTTGTTCAGCTTGATCAGCATGATGTGAAAGCCGCCCGGCTTGAGCTCAATCAATTTGTTGGCGGGAACATCAATTGCGTCGACCGCCTTCATTTCCATCACGCCGTCCTTCATATTCATGTTGTGGATTTCGACCAAACTGGTCAATGGCGATTCGGCGTTGACGAGTTTTAGCGCCTTTGCGGATTTGATGTGCATGTAGGCGGCCGACACACTGCCGCCCGGCACGGTGGTCTTGGCCCAGACGTCAAAAACGCGTAACGACGGTTCGACGGTGGTGGCCTGTGCGCCGGCCGTAAGGCTTGTGAGCGCGACCGTGGTCGCGATGATAATTGTTGAAAGTACTTGATGGCGGGTTTGCATGTGAGACTCCGGCGGTTGGTAAAGTGATGAAAAATGACTGGGGTAATTATCCAAGCAACGTGGCAATTTGCAAATGTGACGCTGCGCGCGACGCCCGCGACGGTGCATCGCCAATCTCGATTCGTGGTACCACACCGAGGCAGGGCGCGGCAATCATGGTGGTCAGCGTGGCAATATTTTCGTTGAAGCAGGCCATGTGCGGGTCAACGGTATTCGCCACCCAGCCGGCGAGTCGCAACCCGCGCGCCGTAATCGCCTCCGCCGTCAGCAATGCATGATTGATGCAACCGAGCCGCAACCCCACCACCAGGATCACGTCAAGCCCCAGCATTGTTGGCAACACCGACATGGATGTCGTTGATGACAGCGGCACCAAAAATCCCCCGGCACCTTCGACCAACACGCCATCGTGTGAGGCGCGGAGTTGTTGGAATGCCGACTCAATCACCGCCGGATCAATGGCGCGATGTTCACGCGCGGCGGCGATGTGCGGGGCGATCGGTGCATCAAAACAAAAAGGGTTGACCAACGACGCCTCGATCGGCCGGCCATAAATTTCCAGCAGTGTGTGGACATCTTCATTCAACACCACGCCGCGTTGCCTCACGGTACCGGCCGCAACCGGCTTCATCGGCGCAATATTCACGCCGCGGTTGCGCAACGCCAGCAGCAGTGCGCAGAGCACAAACGTTTTGCCGATTTCGGTATCGGTGCCGGTGATAAAAAAGCTGTTCATTCTTGTCCCACCATACGCTTGAACTCGCCCAGTGAAATGGCTTGTTGCCCATCAATCGTTTTACGTTTTGAAAACGCCGGCTTCCACGCGTGACCATAAATGACTTCGTAGGTCGCCGGCAGCCGTCCGTCAACACGAAATTTCTCATAAGCTGTCGCCAGCTGTCGCCAGCCGTTTTTCCCCGTCAGGCCCCGTGCACGATCCGGTAACACGTTGTGCGCACCAATACCCTTGAGCTCGCGCATCAAGGTCATCAGCTCGGTATAGGTAATGGTCATCACCTCACAATCCATCACCGGGTCG
>JANPDI010000234.1:0-15944 GCA_031431435.1 Burkholderiales bacterium | reverse complement strand
ATTGGTGCGGCGTTCGAAGCATTTATGGCCGAAAGTGGCCGTCTTTGCTGGTTCTTTTCAACACGCCATGTTGCAAGAAAAACGTGCGGCGGGTGGTTTTGTTTGCGGCGTGGAAGACGGCGTCCTGACGCTGGCGCAAGGCGACACATCGTATCCCTTGGGTCAAATTGCCGAGATGCCGTTGACAATGAACACTACGGCGACCTACAACATTGCCAATATTGCCGCTGCCTCGTTAGCGGCTTGGCTGCTGGGTATCGCACCCGCCACCATCACCAGCGTGCTGCAAACGTTTGGTCAAACGCGTTTCGACAATCCCGGCCGGTTGGAGCAATGGAACCTGCGTGGGGTGTGCGTGCTGCTCGACTACGCGCATAATCCCGCCGGGCTTTCGGGGTTGCTCACGGTTGCGCAACGTTTGGTGGGCGGTGCGGCTGGTCGCCTCAGCCTGGTGCTGGGGCAGGCGGGCAATCGTGATGATGACGATATTCGCGCGCTCGCCAAAACGGCGGTTGATTTTCAACCGGATCGAATCATCATCAAAGAAATCGATGGCATGTTGCGTGGTCGCACACCAGGGGACGTATCGGGCATCTTGCTTGACGCACTGGTCGCCGCCGGATTTGACCGAGGCCGTATCAGTATCGGTGCGGGCGAATTGGCCGCCGCCCAAACGCTTGTGCAATCCGCCTCACCGGGCGACGTGGTGGTGCTGCCGATGCACGGCGTTGCCGCACGCGATCAGATGCGACGATGGCTGGATGCGCAGGCGGCAGATAAACCGCAACCTTAAACTAGGCCGCCTGGTCTGTCGGTTTGCGCCTGAACAGTCGCTTGCCGGCCAGCAACAACAATAGGCAAATTATCCCGGCAAAAATACCAAACACACCATCGAGAATCGTCGGCAGGGTGGCATCCAGAAACAAGCCGATCAATGGCACGCCGCTGGACAACAGGGCGACGCCACCAATGGCCAATTGAACGGCTGGAATGCCGTGCACCAGGATACTGCCGCCGACCAGGAACATGGCCGCTGTCCCGGCGATCGACAAGAATCGCATCAGCCGCGGCGCGAATGCCAGAATCAGCGTGCCAAACTTGCGCTGGATTGACGGCCAGCCACCGACACGGGTATTGCGCAACAGGTGCAACCCGGCGTCGTCAAGTTTGACAATGCCGGCCACCAGTCCGTAAACACCAACCGTCATGGCCACCGCGATCGCAGACAGCACCGCAACCTGTTTGCCAAATGTCACGGTTGCAACCGTACCCAACGCAATGACGATGATTTCGGCAGACAAAATGAAGTCAGTGCGAATTGCGCCTTTAATTTTTTCCTTTTCAACCGCCGCCACATCGATTGCCGGGTTCGCCAATGCTTCGGTCAATTGGCGGATACGCGCGGCATCCTCATCCGGCGAATGCAAGTACTTGTGGGCGAGTTTTTCAACCCCCTCAAAACAAAGATAGGCGCCACCCAACATCAACAACGGGGTGATCGCCCATGGTGCCAGCGCGCTGATCAACAGCGCCGTCGGAACCAAAATCAGTTTGTTGATAAACGAGCCCTTGGCAACCGCCCAGACAACCGGCAGCTCACGGTCGGCATTCACGCCCGACACCTGTTGCGCATTCAACGCAAGGTCATCGCCGAGCACGCCGGCGGTCTTTTTTGCCGCAACCTTGGTCATCAGTGCAACGTCATCGAGGACGGCGGCGATATCATCGATCAGTAGAAATAAGCTTGATCCGGCCATGCGTGTTCCAATAAATGGTTAATTGATATGCAAGAAATGCTGACGCGTTTTGACAGGCAATTATGCAGCCAACGTCAACCCGGATTGGTTACGGCGCGTTTTTTGTCCGTCAGCCTGGACAGCAGACACACGTCACCCATCAACGTATTTTGGAGATTGTCATGCCTGGAATCGAAGACGCACCTCGTGAGATTGCCCATTCCGTTGCGCAACCGACTTTTAACCAAACAGGTTCAGGCATGTTGAAAAAAACCCACCCGATGATTGTCGTCGCCGCAGTGGCGGTGACCTTGTTCAGCGCGGTTGGTATCGGCGTGATGACGGGCGTTCTTCCCAGTGCAGGCGCGGTCAATTCAAGCCCGGGCCAGACCTTACCTGCCCAGACAGGCCTGCCGCCATCAGTGATGGCCGCCGGTGCCGCCCACGCACCTGTCGGCATGTCGCCGGAGGAAGTGCCGCCTGAGAAAGCGAAGCCAGCGCCATCGGCAACGCTTAAACCGGTTGACCGTCCAACCTTGGGTCAACCATTGGCCAAGTCCCAAGCACAGCAGTCCGTTGTCGACAAAACATCTGCGGCAAAAACCGCCAAGCCGCAGTCGCCATCACCTGTCCCCAGCTATTCGACGGCTGCACCAGGCAGTGGCAGCGAGCGTGGCAATGCAAACGTGGTTGCCAGCAATGCCGGTGGGACGATGAATGTGGCGGATGGAAAGATTGTGTCAACACTTCCCTCAAACCCACCTGCCGACGATTGTCGCAATTGCGGCACCGTCGACAGCGTATTGCCGGTGCGCCATCAGGGGCAGGGGAGTGGTGCCGGCGCGGTGATCGGCGGCGTGTTGGGTGGCGTGTTAGGTCGCCAGGTCGGCAGTGGTCGTGGTCGCGACGTTGCGACCGTCGCGGGCGCCGTTGGCGGCGCGGTGATCGGCAACTCGGTCGAAAAATCCAACAGCACGACACAACACTACGAAATTCGCGTACGACTGACCGATGGCACCATGCAGACCGTCAAGTCCGATACCGATCAGGGAATGCGCATTGGCGATAAGGTGCGCATCGACAATGGCAGGGTGATCCGCCTGACCTAACAATCTCGTGCTTTGCCGCGCAAAGACGTGCGTGTTGCCCACGCATTTGCGTGACCGAATGGTCGAATTGGCGGCTTTTTCGCCTGTTTATTCATGTAATCAGGCTGTCACGCGCGATTGATAGTGTCTTCATTGACGTTTAACCGCATTTGCAGGCGCGATGTCGCCAAGCAAATGCCATTAAGACAAGAGGGAAAAACAATGGCCATGCCGATGTCAGCACCTACAACATCAACTGCATTTTCAGGTTGGCCGGGTTTGTCGGGCCATTCCGGGTTTTTGGCGGGTTCCGAATTTCTTGTCTTTAGACTGGGCACCGAACAATTCGGCGTCGATTTTCAGTACGTCGAAGAAATTCGTCATTATTCGGAACCGATGCCGGTTTCCAATGTACCCGGTGATATCAAAGGTCTGCTTTTCTTTAATGGCCGGCTCACACCGGTGGTCGACATGCGTCTCAAACTCGGGCTTGAGCCGTGTGTGCGTGACAGTCTGACCGACATCGTTTTTGTCAATCTGGGCGAACGTCCTGTGGGATTGATGGTCGACGGCGTTGACAGCGTGGTCAATGTCAGCGGTGAGACGTTGCGTCCGGCGCGTGACTTTATGTCAGTCGTTGATAGCGACCAAATCCTTGCCATTGCACAGTCAAATGGCCGCACGTTGACGTTACTTGACCTCGAAAAGCTCCTGCATAGCCCCGAAATTGCGCTGATTTAGCTTTGCCTCTCCACGTGCCTTGAATCGCAGGGCAGCGCAAATTGCTGCGAGCGGCGATTGGCTTCAATCGGACCTCGTCGGCCATGCGCGACGACCGCAATGCGCACCGTGCTACTCAATTGCAGGGCTATTGTGATATTATTTGCTCTGTCGATTTTCGCTAAATATGATTTTTGTTGGCATTGGCAATTGAGACTTTAGGCGCATAGCTCAGCTGGTTAGAGCACCACCTTGACATGGTGGGGGTCGTTGGTTCGAGTCCAATTGCGCCTACCAATTATTGAACAAGACAAAATATGGTTATGACACCGCTGACTACGCCGGAAGGATTGATTCGCTAGCCGCGCGGTGGGGTTTTGTCTTGTTCACTTAAAAAAGCGCGGCGCCAGCCGCGTTTTTTTTTGCGCGGCGGTTTTAAATCAGGTGCCGCAATTACTTCTGCTGTTTGATTCATAAAGGTCCAACATGATCTCCATAACGCTCCCAGATAAATCCGTCCGGCAATTTGATGCGCCGGTCACGGTCGCCGACGTCGCCGCCAGTATCGGCGCAGGCCTTGCCAAGGCTGCGCTGGCTGGCAAGGTGGATGGCAAAGTGGTTGATACCAGTTATTTGATCACCGCTGATGCTTCGCTCGCCATTGTTACCGACAAGGATGCAGAGGGGCTGGAGGTCATCCGACATTCGACGGCACATCTTTTGGCCTATGCCGTGAAAACCCTTTTCCCCGAGGCGCAGGTCACCATCGGGCCGGTGATCGAAAACGGCTTTTATTACGACTTTGCGTACAAACGTCCGTTTACGCCGGACGACTTGGTTGCCATCGAAAAGAAGATGGCCGAATTGGCAAAAAAAGACGAAAAAGTGGTCCGGCGCGTTTTGCCGCGCAACGAAGCCGTTGCCTTTTTTAAGGGCATTGGCGAAGCGTACAAGGCCGAAATTATCGAAAGCATTCCGGCGGATCAGGACGTATCGCTCTATTCGGAAGGCGACTTTACCGATTTGTGTCGCGGTCCGCATGTCCCCTCAACCGGCAGGTTGAAAGTATTCAAGGTCATGAAGGTCGCCGGCGCATATTGGCGGGGCGATGCAAAAAACGAGATGCTGCAACGCATTTACGGTACGGCTTGGGCGAAGAAAGAGGATCAGGAACAGTATTTGCACATGCTCGAAGAAGCGGAAAAGCGTGACCACCGCAAACTCGGCAAGCTGCTTGATCTGTTTCATATGCAAGAAGAAGCGCCGGGCATGGTGTTCTGGCATCCCAAGGGCTGGACAATTTGGCAGCAGGTCGAGCAATACATGCGCCGCGTCTACCAACTCAACGGTTATCAGGAAATCCGCTGTCCACAGATTCTCAACCGCTCACTTTGGGAGAAAACCGGCCACTGGGATAACTACCAGGACAACATGTTTACGACCGAGTCGGAAAAACACGACTACGGCATCAAGCCGATGAACTGTCCGGGCCACGTATTGGTGTTCAACTCGGACCTGCGCTCCTACCGCGATTTACCGTTGCGTTACGGCGAGTTTGGTTCATGCCATCGCAATGAGCCGTCCGGTGCCTTACACGGCATCATGCGGGTACGCGGCTTTGTGCAAGATGACGGACATGTTTTTTGTACCGAAGAGCAAATCCAACAGGAGTGTACGGACTTCAATCGATTGGCGCTGGCAGTCTATAAAGACTTTGGATTCAAAGACATAGCGATCAAGATTGCATTGCGTCCGGATAAGCGCGTTGGCTCGGACGAGACCTGGGACCGTGCTGAAAATGCACTTCGGAATGCCCTGACCACTTGCGGCGTGACATGGGAGGAGCTGCCGGGCGAGGGCGCATTTTACGGTCCAAAAATTGAATACCACCTAAAAGACTCAATTGGTCGTTCTTGGCAGTGCGGCACCATGCAAGTCGACTACAACACGGCTGGGCGGCTGGGTGGCGAGTATGTCGATGCCCATAGCAACCGGGTTGCACCGGTCATGCTGCATCGTGCCATTGTCGGATCGTTGGAGCGCTTTATCGGCATCTTGATTGAAAATCACGCCGGATCGATGCCAATTTGGCTGGCGGCGGTCCAAGTGGTCGCCATGAACGTTACCGAAAACCAGTCGGCCTACGTTTCAAAGGTGGTTGCTGCCCTCAACGCGGCTGGCATCCGGGTGCAGGCGGATTTGCGAAATGAGAAAATTTCCTATAAAATACGGGAACATAGCGTTCAAAAATTACCTTATCAGCTGATTCTGGGCGATAAAGAAATGGACGCCAATACCGTGACTGCACGGATTCGTGACGGCAAAGGCGGCGGTGAAAATCTCCCCCCGATGTCAATCGAGGCATTTATATCGCGCGTAAACGACGAAGTATCGGCGAAACATTAGCCGATACAGTGTTCGTTTCGCAAACAGGTTTTTCCCCGATTCGGGGTTCTTCCTTGAGGCGGCCATCGTTGGCGGCCCAAGACTGTCGTTAATGTTCAGGAGAGTTTTATCGCTACCGAAAAAGACGTTCGAATCAATTCGGAAATTCGTGGTGTTACCGAGGTTCGATTGCTTGGCCCAGAGGGTGAGCAACTTGGCATTGTGAGCATGAGCGACGCGCAGCAACGCGCTGAAACTGCGGAATTGGATTTGGTGGAAATTGCCCCGACGGCGAAGCCACCCGTTTGCCGGATCATGGATTACGGCAAATTCAAATACCGCGAAGCGAAAAAAGCGCATGAAGCGAAACTGAAGCAGAAACAGATTCAGGTGAAGGAAGTTAAATTCCGTCCGGGTACTGATGATGGTGACTACAACATCAAGGTGCGAAACCTGAAACGGTTTCTGGAAGAAGGCGATAAAACCAAGATCACCCTGCGGTTTCGGGGGCGTGAAATGGCACATCAGGAACTGGGTTTTCAGTTGTTGAAACGTGTCGAGGCAGATTTGACGGAAATTGGCCAGATTGAACAATTTCCAAAAATGGAAGGCCGTCAGATGGTGATGATGGTTGGTCCGAAGAAAAAGATTTAAGGAGCGCATCACTCCGGCAGTGGCAAAGTGCATTGCAGTACAAGAAGTAAACAAGCCGACTTCAGGTCCAAAGTGTGGAAACGTTCCACCACCTGCTGCGGTAAGGCAACCAGGAAACGATCATGCCAAAAATGAAAACCAAGAGTGGCGCCGCCAAGCGCTTTAAACCGAGAGGCTCGGGCTCGATCAACCGCTCACAAGCGTTCAAACGTCACATTCTGACGAAAAAAACCACCAAGTCGAAACGCCAGCTGCGTGGAACGACTGAAATTCATGCAACCAACATGGCCAGTGTTCGCGCCATGCTGCCGTACGCGTAAAGGGGACCGCCATGCCTAGAGTTAAACGTGGTGTAACCGCCAAAGCGCGTCACAAGAAAGTCCTCGACGCCGCCAAAGGCTTCCGTGGCCGTCGTTCCACCGTCTATCGCATCGCCAAAGAAGCGGTGATGAAAGCCGGTCAATACGCATATCGTGACCGCCGCAACAAAAAACGCGTGTTCCGTTCACTGTGGATCGCCCGTATCAACGCGGCAGTTCGTGACGGCGGCATGACCTATTCGACATTCATGAATGGTTTGAAAAAAGCCGCCATTGAAGTTGATCGTAAAGTGTTGGCGGATCTGGCTGTGTTGGACAAACCGGCGTTTGCGCGATTTATTGAGCAAGCCAAAGCAGGGCTCGCCGCGTAATTTCTCAGTTCTATATCGCAAAAAAGCCCGCTTAGAAGTCTAGGCGGGCTTTTTTGTTTGTATGCCGGTGTGCCTCAAATACAATGTCCAAACAGCGCACAGACGTAAGGAACCTATGACTCTTGCTGAAATTCTTGTTGATGCAAATGCTTCGCTGAATGCGGTGGCATCCATGCCTGATCTCGAGCAAACCAAGGCTAAATTTCTCGGCAAGACCGGTTCGCTCACCGAGCAGCTGAAGGCGCTGGGCAAATTGTCGCCGGAGGAGAAAAAGCAGGCGGGCGCCGCCATCAATGCCGTCAAGACCGAGGTCGAAACCCTCATTAACAACGCCAAAGCGCGCATTCTCGACGTTCAGTTGCAGGCAAAGTTGGCCGGCGAGGCGATCGACGTCACGCTGCCGGGGCGCACGTCAGGTGCGGGCGGGTTGCATCCGGTGACAAGAACACTTGAGCGCATCGAAAACTTGTTTGCGACCATGGGCTTTAGCGTGGCGGACGGCCCGGAAATTGAAGACGACTATACCAACTTCACCGCGCTCAACACGCCTGAGAACCATCCGGCACGCTCGATGCATGACACGTTTTATCTGGCGGACGGCAAGAACCTGCTGCGCACCCATACGTCACCGGTACAAATCCGGCATATGCAAACACACAAGCCGCCGATTCGCATCATTTGCCCGGGTCGGGTTTATCGCTGCGACCATGACGCCACCCACTCACCGATGTTTCACCAACTCGAGGGATTGTGGGTGGAAGAGGGCATCAGTCTGGCCGACTTGAAGGGAACCCTCACCCAATTTCTAAATGCGTTTTTTGAACGCGATGATATGCAGATCCGCTTTCGCCCATCGTATTTTCCGTTTGTTGAGCCCGGCGTTGAAGTGGACATGGAATGGGGGAAAGTGAAGGACAGCAAGGGCGGCAAGACTAAATGGTTGGAAATTGGCGGTGCCGGCGTGGTGCATCCGCAGGTATTACGAAATGGTGGCATTGACCCCGAGAAGTATTCAGGCTTTGCGTTCGGCATGGGCCTCGACCGCCTGACAATGTTGAAATATGGCGTCAACGATCTGCGCCTGTTTTTCGAAAACGACGTCAAATTTCTTGCACAGTTTCGCTAAAACATACGATTGAGACCATGAAAGTATCCGTTAATTGGCTGAAAGAGTTGGTGGCAATCGACCTCGGCGTCGAGGAGATTGCGCACAAATTAACCATGGCCGGCCTCGAGGTTGAGGAACAAACGCCGGTTGCGGCGGTGTTTGACAAGATTGTGGTGGGTGAGGTCAAAACCGTTTCACCACACCCCAATGCAGATAAATTGCGTGTCACTGAAGTGGATGCCGGCACCGGCACACTGCTGCAAATCGTTTGCGGCGCACCCAATGTCGAAGTTGGCATGCGCGTACCATGTGCATTGGTTGGCGCAATGCTGCCTGGTCTCGAAATCAAGCAGGCGACGCTACGCGGCGTCGAATCAAACGGCATGCTTTGTTCGGCGCGCGAGCTTGGCTTGTCGGATGACCACGGCGGATTATTGGCATTGCCGGTTGACGCGCCGATTGGTGAAGACATCCGCAAATATCTCGATCTTGACGACACGGTGCTGACACTAAAAATGACGCCAAACCGCGGCGACTGTCTGTCAATGCTTGGTGTTGCACGCGATCTTGCCGCCGTCACAGGCGCGTCCCTGCGACCACCCAGAACCGCAGGCGTTGCCAGCAACGGTGCAGTCGAACGCGCCGTGAAAATTGCCGCACCGGGTGCATGCGGCCATTATTTGGGCAGGGTGATCACCAATATCAACGCAACCGCGCCGACGCCAGCCTGGATGCTGCGCCGGTTGGAACGCGCCGGCTTTCGATCGATTTCGCCGCTGGTGGATATCACCAACTATCTCACGCTTGAGCGGGGCCGGCCAATGCATGCGTTTGACAACGACAAACTCGCCGGCGGCATTAACGTGCGCTTTCCGCTGGCCAATGAGTCGATGAACTTGTTGAACGCGCAACAGGTGCTCCTGCAGCCGGATATGCTGTTGATTTCCGATGACAAGGGACCCATCGCGATGGGCGGCGTGATGGGTGGGCTGGAATCGTCGGTGACGGATGCAACCACCAATATTTTTTTTGAAGCGGCGTATTTTGACCCGGACGTGATCCAGGGAAAAACCCGTGCGCTGGGCATCAATTCGGATGCGGCATTTCGCTTCGAGCGTGGGGTTGATCCCGCCTCGGCGCGCGACGGTATGGAATATGCAACCGAGTTGGCGGTATTGATTTGTGGCACACCGCAAACCAAAGTTGGTCCGATAACCGAAGCCGCCGGCACGCTGCCGATTCGCCACGCCGTGCTGGTGCGGCCGTTGCGGGTGCAGGCGATTATTGGTATGTCGATTGATTTCCTTGAGATGCAAAATATCTTTGAGCGGCTAAATTGTGCGGTGGTTGATGCCGGGCCGGATCACGCGATGTTGGTGACACCGCCGTCCTATCGCTTTGATCTCAATATTGAAGCGGATTTTGCCGAGGAAGTCGCCCGCATCCACGGCTATGAAAACGTGCCTGCGCGTGCGCCGATCGCATCGGTGCCGATGTCTGCTATTTCGGATGCATGTCGCTCGCGCAGCCAGCTGCGCCATGAGCTGGTCGGTCTGGGTTATCAGGAGGTCATTAATTACAGTTTCGTGCCGGCGGTGTGGGAGACCGGGTTGATGGGCAACGCCAGTCCGATCCGGCTGGCCAATCCGATTGCCGAACAGATGAGCGTGATGCGCACCAGTTTGCTGGGTGGACTGATTGCGACCCTGCAACACAATCTCAACCGCGGAGAGGCGCGCGCCAAGTTTTTTGAGGTCGGCCGCTGTTTCACCGGTACTGACGCCAATCTGGCGAACCAGCCTGAGCGGGTGGCCGGATTGGTCTACGGCGCACGTCACGCCGAGCAATGGGGTGAAGACAAGTCGGTGGCGATGGACTTTTTCACCCTCAAAGGTGACGTGGAATCGCTGCTTGGCGGCGTTGCGGTGCGCTTTGAGGCCTCTGCCCACCCGGCGCTGCACCCGGGCCGTGCCGCAACGATTCTGCTGAACGGGGCCGATATTGGTTGGATTGGCGAACTGCATCCGCGCTGGCAGCAGAATTTTGATTTACCAATGGCGCCGCTGGCGTTTGAGTTGGACGTGATCGCCATTACAAATGGCGCAAAGGTGCACGTCAAAGGCATCTCCAGAATGCAAGCCGTTCGACGGGACGTGGCGCTTTTGGTCGATGAATCCGTTTCCCTGCAGGCCATTACCGATGCCGCAAAAGCAATAAAAATGGCCTATTTGGTCGATTTTGCACTTTTTGACTTTTACCGCGGTCCGCACCTCGAAAGCGGGAAAAAAAGCCTTGCGTTTCGTATAGTTATGCAAGATACTGAGAGGACTTTGACAGATGTTGAGTGTGACCAAGTAGTCGTCAATTTTGTTGAAGTAATGTCTCAGAAATTCGGCGCAACCCTCAGAAAATAAACAAAAAATGTCAATGACACTGACAAAAGCGGAACTTGCTGACTTAATGTTCGAAAAAGTCGGCTTGAACAAGCGTGAAGCCAAAGATATGGTGGAATCGTTTTTCGAAGAAATCCGGATGGCGCTCGAACGAGGAGACAGTGTAAAGCTGTCAGGTTTTGGTAATTTTCAACTTCGCAATAAACCCCAACGCCCTGGGCGCAACCCAAAGACCGGGGAAGAAATCCCGATCACGGCGCGCCGCGTTGTCACGTTTCATGCGAGCCAGAAATTGAAGACCCTCGTGGAGAAGTCATTCAGTGGATCCGCTACCCTCCAGTAGTCTGCCTACCATCCCGGCCAAACGCTACTTCACCATCGGTGAGGTGAGTGACTTGTGCGGCGTGAAGCCGCACGTCTTGCGTTATTGGGAACAAGAATTCACCCAACTCAAACCGCTGAAGCGTCGGGGTAACCGGCGTTATTATCAGCATCACGAAGTGCTGCTGATTCGGCGCATTCGCGAGTTGCTGTACGAACACGGGTTCACCATCAATGGTGCCCGCAATCGTCTTGATACCGTCGAGAACATTGCGCCGTCTGCTGCCAAGTCTGCCATCAGCGCTGCCGCGAGCCGCCAAATTCGCGCATTGGATCAGCGTGAGATCCGAAGCGAGCTCAACAGTATCTTGACGATGTTATCGGCATAGGCTCGTTGCCTGTCGCACAGGATCGGCAGGGTGTTTTGGCGACGTATAATATTGCAAAGTCGGAGCGTGGCGCAGCCTGGTAGCGCACTTGCATGGGGTGCAAGGGGTCGCAAGTTCGAATCTTGTCGCTCCGACCAATGAATACAAGCTAAAGCCGGTTAGGCACCACTAACCGGCTTTTTCGTTTCCGCTGTTTATAGCCTATCGCCAGCCTATCGCCAGCCTGTCGCCAGCTATCGCCGCGTTATTGCTGCTGCTTCCCGGCTTCGAATGGGTGCGCCGGCAGGCGCCAGCGCGCGCCGCATCAACACCTTTGTATAGCGATCCCCGCAAATCGTCCGTCACCCTCGACACGACGAGAGCCACGTCAGGCATTCGCCCCGAAGGACGCACATAAGTTGCCACCCATGCGGCCGCTTAATTGCCCGCAATTGTTACTGGCGCAACATGTTAAGCCATCGTCTGCGGCGCCCTCGATTCGCCCAGCCCGGCAACACTAGCCAGACAACCCGGTCAACTTTTCCACCGGGAGATGCGCCGGTACAAGCCCGGTTATGCGCCATGGTCAACCGCATTTGATCAGGCCGGATCGATCGCTGGTTTCGCCGGTCGACACACACAATGTTTCCCACCGCACTGACTACGGATCACAACAAGAACAACATGACGTCTTCATACAATCAAAGACGATCGCAAACCGTGTCCATAGGCGAATTTGACTGTTTTCATGCGGGTGTGGCGATCGGGCGGGCAGTCCGGCGCGAGGCGTAACCATGGGTAAATTTAAATTGTTTGCGCTTATCGCACTGGTGCTCGTGATCGCGGCCGGCGCGCTGACCGGCGTGTATGCAGTCGCCGAAACCATCGCCATATCCGCATCCGGGGGCTTTGGTACCAACGCAGCACAGAAAAAATCCCGGCTCGCCGAACTTGATGCTGCCGTCAGGCAATCGGCTGATACCTACCAGCACGCACGCACGCATTGCAGGATGCTGGCAAGCAGTGAGCGCAGCGCCTGCATATCAAGTGCAAAGTTTGCACAACAACAAACAAAAGACGATGCAACCCAGACCTATAACTGCAGCAACCGCCGCCCCCGGTTCAACAGCAATGCGCAACAAGCGGCCCCCAATAATATTGTCCGATCCGATGTCGAAGACGATCACCATGCGTTCCGCACGGCACCGCGAAATTCGGTTGCCACCGATACGGCTCTATATCGTATTCATCGCCAATTTTCGCGATAGCCGTGTGCGCCTTTCCGGCGGCATGCAAGGCACCGCAAGCAGCGTCACGTTGTTCCCACCCACCCACTGAAGAAAAGAGAAAACCATGTCCTCATCTGAAACTATTACCAAAGACCGTTTGGCCAGCGACCTCAAGTCGGTTGTGGCAGAGGCCGAGCACCTGATGCAAAGTGCGGCAAACATCGGCACCGAAAAAGCCGGCGCGCTGCGTGCAAGCTTGGAGCAAAGCATCGCCGAAGCACGCGAGCAACTGCATCATATCCAGCGCGCGGCCACTGAAAAAACCGTTCATGCCGCACATGTAACCGATAGTTATGTACATAACAACCCATGGCAGGCAATCGGTATGGTTGCGGCCCTGTCGGTTGCCATTGGTGCGCTGGTCGGTCTCTCGCTGAACCGTCGCTAGTCCGTACCGGCCGCGGGGTAAGAAATTGCAACAAACGCCTCAAAGCCAAACAAATTCTGCGCCGATCATTCAGATCGGCGCAAATCTTCTGGCGTTATTGCGGATCCGCACGGCGCTGTTCGCCATCGAGCTCGGGGAAGAGGTTGAGCATGCCAAACGCCTGCTCATCGTCATATTGTCTGCCCTGATATTTGCGGCCATTGGGCTGATCTTCGCGGGGCTGTGTGTTGTGGCCCTGATGTGGGATACCCACAGGTTGGCCGCATTATTTTTTGTCACGACTTTCTACCTCGTGGTTGGCGGCCTCCTGATTGCTTACGCGAAAAAACTTGCGGACCTTCAAAACGACGCATTCATCGAAACGCGGCGGGAATTACGCAAAGACCTGAACATGTTCAGCGACCAACATGAACAACAATGACGACACACGCAGACGCCATAAACAGCTGCTCGTAGCACAGGGCCTGCTAAGCCGTCTCAAAATACAAATCACGCTGGAATCAATGCGCGCTGGTTTGACGACAAAAACGTCGCCGCCATCCACAACGGCCAAGGTGCTTGGACTTTTCGGCGGAAGTGCCATTTCACTCGACCTGGTTGCGCTGATATTGAGCGCGATCGGCGGCCCCCGTGTTGCGCGCTGGCTGCCGAGAATAAGGCAGACACTGCGATTCTCGCAACTTGTCATAGATGTTCTCCAACTGTTGAAAACGTCGAATACATCAACAAATGGTTCACCAATTGTGCGTAAGCGAACAGACGGGCTGATTGATCCCCAATAAAGTTACCGCCACACATCTCAATATTGAAATCAGGTTACGAGTGAAACAAATGCAAATTTTTAATACCGCTTGCGCCATTGCCGCCGCCACCACCGTTTTTCTGGCTGTGGGTTGTGCGAGTGTTCCGCCCCCGACCGAGCAATTGGCCGTGACAAAGCTTGCAATATCCAATGCCGTCGAGGCAGGTAGCGCCGAATTTGCCCAGGGCGACTTGCGTGTCGCCCAGGAAAAAATGACCCAGGCCAATCAGGCGATGGGTCGTGAGGATTACACAAAGGCGCGCTGGCTGGCCGAACAAGCGCAGGCCGATGCCCGACTGGCCGAAAAGAAATCGCAGGCGGCAAAGGCGCAACTTGCAGCGGCTGCCACCGACGAAGATCGCCGCGTGTTGCGTGAAGAACTCAACCGCAAATCAAAATGAAATCGACAGAAGGAACAAAAATGAAGCCAGCAAAACAATTCTCCAGCGCGCGATTGACGGTCACGCTCATTGGGGTGTTGCTATTGACGGCCTGCGGCTCGGTGCCGCGCGGTAACAGCAGGCTCGACGAAGCACGCAACGATTATCAAAACGCGTCGGCAAATCCACAGGTCACAACCTTTGCCGCGGGCGAACTCAAGCAGGCGAGTGCGTCACTCGATATTGCCAATCGTGCATATGCAAAAAATGAATCAACCGCGACGGTTGACCACCTCGCCTATGTGACCAAACAACATGTTGGTATTGCCGAGCAAACCGCGAAGCAAAAAGCGGCTGAGCGGGCGGTGGCCGACGCAGGAGCCGAACGCGACAGGTTACGGCTTGCCGCCCGTACACAAGAAGCCGATGCTGCGCGTCAAACTGCAGAATCCGCCAAACAGAGCGCCGAGTACGCACAGCGCAGTGCCGAGGCTTCACAGCGACAATCGGCAATCGACCGGCAAACCGCCGCGGCGTCCGACCTTAGCGCCCAGGCCGCATATCAGCAGGCGCAGGCCGCGGAAAATCGTTCACGCGAGCTCGAATTGCGGATGCAGGAAATGGAAGCGAAAAAGACCCCGCGCGGCATGATCGTCACCCTTGGCGACGTCTTGTTTGACACGGATCGCGCCGCACTCAAATCGGGTGCATTACGAAACATCCAAAAACTCAGCGATTTTTTCAAGCAGTACCCGCAACGCTCGATGGTCATTGAAGGCTTCACCGATAGTACCGGGTCAGAAAGTCACAATCAGGACCTATCAGACAAACGCGCTTCATCTGTTCGTGGCGCGTTGATTGATATGGGCATCAGTGTCGACCGGATCGCGGTTCGTGGCTATGGTGAAGCCTTTCCCGTCGCCGGCAACGACACGGCGTCAGGTCGCCAGCTGAACCGGCGTGTGGAAGTTGTGATCTCGGATGATGGGAAAGTGGTTCCATCACGCTAGCAGCAGTCCAATCCTTCTCTTACCCGCAAATAAACAAAGGAGTGACCATCATGCTTGGAACCATTTTACTCATCGTACTTTTGTTGGCGCTGGTCGGCGCGTTTCCGCGATGGTCCTACAACAAGAACTGGGGTTACGCCCCCAGCGGCGGGGTTGGCGTTGTGCTCATTGTGATTCTCATCCTGCTTTTGATGGGGCGGATCTAGTCAGCATACAGATGCCTGATCCGCAGGTTGTGTCTTATCTGTACCCCGAACATGCTTGCCAATTTTCACGTCGTTAAATCTAAAGGAGTCACCCATGAAATTCCCGAAACTTTTTACATCCATCGTTGGCGCAATTATTCTTGCAGGTATGCTTGGTTGTGCCTCCACCTCTACACGCGAGGGTACCGGCGAATATATTGACGATACCGTCATTACCACCAAGGTCAAAGCAGCCATCCTGAATGAACCCGGTCTCAAATCAGCCGAGATCAACGTTGAAACCTTCAAGGGCGTTGTTCAACTGAGTGGGTTCGTCAGTTCACAGTCAAGCGCCAACAAAGCGGTGGAACTCTCCCGTGCCGTTCGCGGTGTGAGCTCGGTCAAAAACGATATGCGAATCAAGTA
>JANPDI010000233.1:0-3108 GCA_031431435.1 Burkholderiales bacterium | reverse complement strand
TTTTGCACAATGGCATCGACGGCACAGCCGACCGAGCAATGCGTACAAACGGTACGCTTGACTTCCATCTTGCCATCGGCGGCGACGCTGGGACCACCGGCTGACGCGGCCTCGGCCTTTTGCATCATCGAGAACGGCAGTTGGGACGCAAATGCCCCGGCGCCGGCGACCATACCCGAGCGTTTCAAAAACGCGCGGCGGTCAACCGTACCAACAACGGCGTTGAATTTGGACGCAAAGGTGCTTTTCTGCACCGGCCCAGTGGATTTTTTGGTGAGCAGCATGGTGTTCTCCTCGGATTACAGTTTGGTCGTGTCGTAGTACTGGGCGATATGCGCGGTCAGACGATAACCGGTTGGCGCCGCTTCAACCGGGGCGAGCGCGGCAACTTCGGCGCTGACCTGTTCGGTTGATTTTCCCGTCACAATGGCAGCCGCCGCTGCCGCAGTGCCGAGCGTGGCACCCAGCAGAAAGTTGCGGCGGTTTGGTTTGGCTTGATTTGATTTCATTTCATCCCTCCTCGTATGAGACACGGCTAACGTCGACAATCATTCAAAAATCATTCATCAATCTGAAATGCTTCTGATTCAACCTCAAAAAATGCCTGCGCGAACGCTGCGACGCGCTTGTAATAGTTAGTTTGATGATACGCCAAAATGGCGTTTGTGCAATCAAAAACCCACGGCTTGATATGCGTCAAAAAAAATGTCCGCTGCACTGCAACATCGAACGGTTTTGTTGCCACATCGCCCAGAATCATGAAGCGCATCACGTCGCAAAGTGCCGCAAGGTGGTCCTCTGATTCGCGCACCTCGGCAAGCCGTGAAATACCCAATTCGTTTAAGTCGGTACGCAGCTCGGCGAGCGGCTTTTCCATCATAAAACCGGCCAGATAAAACGAACCAAACAACATCAGCGGCGGCCGGCCCACGCCGACAAACGTCAACGCATATTCCTCGCTCACCGCCTCGGCCGGTACCACGCTCGACGCATCCGCGAGCGCCTGCCACGAAGCTGCCAACACGCCTTCCGGCGGCTCGGCAATGGCAATCGACTGCAACAGACGCTCGTCAGGCGCGCGGAAAAACAGGCTCGCCAGCAACGCGTAATAGTCGGCGCGCGCCTGATCCTCAGGTGCAATCAAACGCGGCGTTTCGAATTTGACCGCTGCGGTCGTCATTTGATCGGCATCCCGGTCAGGACCGACATTTCATTTTTGTTTGACATCATGTCGACCACCCGGCAATCGGCGCACATTTGCAGCCGTTTCAAACTGCCCTCGGTTTGGAACATCGAGTGACCGGCGAGTTTGCCGAGCATGTTGTCGATCAGTTTCTTGGTGCCGAGCGGTTTGCCGCATGAAATACAATCAAACGGCTCGGTTTCGTTCAAGACCACTTCTTTTTTACGGGTATCGCCCATCAACAGCCGCGGCACCAACGTGATGGCTTTTTCCGGGCAGGTATTGGCGCATAGGCCGCACTGCACACAATTACGTTCCAAAAATTTGAGTTGTGGAATTTCGCCGCCATCCATCAACGCCGATTCAGGGCACGCGCCGGCGCACGCCAGACACATGGTGCAGGTGTCCTTGTTGACTTCTATGGCACCGTACATGCTACCGGCGGCGAGTTTGATCTCGGCCGGCTTGGTCCCGGCAAATTTTGCAAAATGTTCGATGGCAAATTCCAGCGTGGCGCGTTTGTCGTTGGACAAATGAAACGTCGCGCGGGCGGCTGTGCCCTGCGCCTGATTGACCTTGTCAATTACCGATGGCACCGCACCGATGGTTGCCCACGCAAAGTGGGTGCCTTGGTAGCCCAGCGCGTGCAGAATGGTTTCGCCAGTCTGCATTTCGGCTTGGGATGCCGCCGCGTATTCAGCGGCCTCATTGCCGTCGGCCAGTATCACCACACCGGCCGCGCCGTAGGCCAGTGCACCCAGCATGACATCGAGCCCGATTGAAGCCACGTGCCATGCCTCAACCGGCAACACGTGCGACGGCAGGTTTTGAATCACGTCGTCTGGCGCACGATGAAACAACACAATCGGTGCAATCGACGATTTACCGGCAGCGCTATTGGCAAAATACGCACCGATCATCGCGCGCAACTCGGCACCACGATCGGCAACCCGCGGATACTGATAATTCATTGCGCCCGACGGGCAGACCGTTGCACACGCACCACAACCCATACAAAGGTGCGGGTCAACCGCAATGATGTCGCCGGCGCTGGTGATGGCCTTGGTTGAACAGATATCAATGCACTTGTTGCAGCCCTGCTTTTGCGAGCGGCTGTGTGCGCAGATCGATTCTTTGTAGGCAAAAAACTTCGGTTTTTCGAATTCGCCGATCATCTCCGGCAACTCGCCGCAGGCGCGCGCAAACGCGTCGGAATCCGCCGCGTGGAAATAACCCTGTGGCGGCTGGTGCATGGCCAGTGCTGGCTTGGCCTGCACATCGAGAATTAGATCAAACTGGGCAACCTGCGTCGGCGCGGTATTATTCGCACGCCACAACAACTCGAAGGCACCAAGGTAACCATGCAGCGAGACCATCTCGCCCTGCTTCACCTCGATACCCACCATGGAGGGTGCAGCGGTCTGACCGGTCCAAAAGACGGCGACCGACAGCGACGGTTGCAATGCGAGCAACGCCTGACTCACGCGTTCGCCCTCACCGATAACCAACAAACGTCCCTGTGATTGGTAGTTGATGCGTGCGACCGGCTCAAATGGCGCAGTCAGGTGTAGCTGTTCGAGGGCCGCCAATGCGGCGAATTTTGCGGTGACGGTTGGACGGCTCGCTTCGACGAGCGGCACGGCGTTGGAATTATTTTTTGAATCGGACGTCTGTTGCATCAACAGTTATGCCTTACTTTTTTGATTTCGTATTATGGACAGCTTCAAGCGTCCAATGTACACAAACACAGTATCAATCAGTCGTAGTGCTTGGTATTTTTATGCGATGAATTTGTGTGTCAATTTATCCACAAATTTTCGATGCAAAAATAGTGCGGTGCAGCAAATTTTCGGCGTTATTTTTCAAGCCGACTGTTTGTGTTTTCTGCCGGCGCTGGAATGGCAGCCTCTGTGGGCGCGAGCGCG
>JANPDI010000232.1:0-1992 GCA_031431435.1 Burkholderiales bacterium | reverse complement strand
ATTAATGTCGCCGTAGGTGCAACGGTGGATCGGGCCTTCACAAGTTCGCGAGACAATCTCAGCCGCAGTGTGAAATTTCGCCGCGTGTTCGATCACGGTCGAGATAAGCAACGGGCGGTTTTGCATTAGTCCTAACATTTTTTTCCTCGCTATTGATTGTTGTCAGTTGGTGCTGATGAAACAGATGCAAAACCAGAAACTACCAGCGACAAGGCGGTCGCGCAAAAGACACGCTCTGCGCCGTCGCATGTGATGACACGCCGTCAAGCAGCCTCGCTACCCATCACCGCCTTGGTTTCGAGAAACTCTTCGAGCCCTGCGGCGCCCCACTCGCGGCCGCTGCCGGATTGCTTGTAGCCGCCAAAGGGCGCGGCGATATCCACGCCAGCGCCATTCAGGTGCACCATCCCTGTACGCAGCCGTTTAGCTACCGCACGCGCACGCTCCAGCGTCCCGCCATAGACGTAACCGGATAGTCCATACACGGTATCGTTGGCCATTTGAATCGCCTCTTCCTCAGTCTGGTAAGGAATGATGGTCAGCACCGGCCCGAATATTTCCTCGCGCGCGATGGTCATCTGATTGGTCGCTCGACTGAAAACAGTCGGCTTGGCAAAATAACCCTTCGTCATTCCATCAACCCGCCCTGCGCCTCCCGCAATCAACTTGGCACCTTCGCTGATACCTTTGTCGATCAAGGTTTGCACGCGCTGAAACTGGCGTTCGTTCGAAATCGGCCCGATAGTGGTGGCGGCTTGCTGCGGGTCTCCAACCACCAGCGTCTTGCACGCCTCCGCCGCGATCTGCTCAACCTCATCGATCCGCGCCGCCGGTACAAACATCCGCGATGGCGCGTTGCAACTCTGGCCCGTGTTGCCCATCATGGCGACGACACCATGGCTTACCGCCGCCGCCATGTCGGCATCATCAAGAATGATATTGGCTGACTTGCCGCCCAGCTCCAACGACACCACCTTGATCGAACGCGCCGCATTGGCCGCTACCGACGAACCGGCGCGAGTCGAGCCGGTCAGCGAGACCATGTCGACCAGCGGGTGCGACGACAGCAACGGGCCGATCTTGGCGCCGTCACCATGAATCATGTTGAAGACGCCAGCGGGGACACCTGCCTCGTGCAAAATCTCGGCAAAAATCTGCGCAGAAAACGGCGCGAGTTCGCTCGGCTTCAAGACCATTGTGCATCCAGTCACCAGCGCCGGCGCCACCTTACACACGACCTGATTCATCGGCCAGTTCCAAGGTGTGATCAGGGCGCAAACGCCAACAGGCTCCTTGACCAACAATGTGGTGCCTTGCACAGTCTCAAACGGATAATTCTGGGCCAAAGCATGTGCAGTTTGTAAATGCCACAAGCCAATCGGCGCTTGGACAGGCGACGCCAGATTCTGCAACGGCGCACCCATTTCCTCGCAAATCGCAGCCGCCATCTCGTCCATCCGGCGCTCATAAATGCTGATAATCGATGCCAGCAAATCAAGCCGGGCTTGCAACGGAGTCTGCGAGTAACTGGAGAATGCCCTGTGTGCCGCCGCAACGGCCAAATCGACATCCGCTGCGCCGCCCATCAGAATGGTGCCAGCAACTTCCTCCGTCGCCGGGTTGATCACATTGAACGGCATCGCGCCGGCAGCCGGGGCGGTCCATTTGCCGTCGATGTAGAACTGGTGGTAACTACGCATTGAATTCTCCTTGGTTTTTTGTCGGTGTTTTTTGTCACTGCTTTTTTATCGGCTTAGTTTAGCTGAGTCAATTTTTGTCGCATGTGTCGGATCATCGGGATGGTCATAAACAACATTAAATTTCACGGTTCGAAAACATAAAACTCCATAGCCGAGCTCGGTACCGATCGCCCGAAGTTGACAACCCGGCCGATCAAATCCTAGTCGCCGCGAGGCGATTGACGACCAAGGTCACCAGATGAATTCGCTGACGCCCCTTCCATTGATGACTGAAGAACAAGTAAGCTTCGCG
>JANPDI010000231.1:0-31628 GCA_031431435.1 Burkholderiales bacterium | reverse complement strand
AATTGTGTGCGTGCTGAAATGGCGCCGAGTACAAACGACACGGCAAACGACAGCCACGCAACGGTGACAGCAAGATTGGGGGCGGTAGTAGGATCCATCAGTCGATTTTACGCATTTCAATTGCCGTGCGCGGCACAGAATCAAGACATGAAAAGAAACCGCTGCCAAATACCGCTAGGCGTAGCGCGTCGGGTCAGCAATCCCCGCCTCGACAAAGCCCTCGCGGCGCAGGCGGCATGAATCACAAACGCCACAGGCACGGCCTTCGGCATCGGCCTGATAACACGATACCGTCATCGCATAATCCACACCCAAGCGTGTGCCTTCGCGAACAATATCGGCTTTGCCCATATGAATGATCGGCGTGTGGATGGTGAGCGCATCATCCGTCCGTTCCGCTTCGACGCCCGCCTTGGTGGCGAGCCGCGCCATGGTTTGAAACGCGGCGATATATTCAGGACGGCAATCCGGATACCCGGAATAATCCACTGCATTCATGCCGGCAAAAATATTGGGGGCGTTGAGTGTTTCCGCCCACGCCAATGCCAGCGATAAAAAAATGGTGTTGCGCGCCGGCACATAGGTCACAGGAATACCCGGCGCGGCATGGGTCGGCACGGCAATACGGCTGTCGGTGAGTGCCGAGCCGCCCCAGCCGGTTAAATCCAAATTCAACGTGCGGTGCTCTTTGGCCCCGAGCGCGTTCGCCACACGCGCCGCGGCATCGAGTTCGACCTTGTGACGCTGGCCGTAATCAAACGACAGCGCATAGGTTTCAAACCCACGCTCACGCGCCATCGCCAACACGGTGGCGGAATCCAGCCCGCCCGACAACAACACCACGGCACGTTTGGTTTTGACGTCAGACACCACGCGTTTCCCCCCAGATAATTTTGTGTAACTGCACCTGCATACGCACCGGCAGCCGGTCTTGCAACACCCATCCTGCCAACGCGGCATAACCAATATCGCCAAATGCCGGCGAGAACAACACCGGACAAATCGTATTTAATTTTTTGTCCCGCAGCAGATCACGCGCCCAACCATAATCGGCTTCGCTCGTGATGACAAATTTGATCTCGTCTTGCGCATTTAACTGCGCCAGATTCTCCCAACGATTTTTTGCCACCTCACCGGAACCGGGTGTTTTGATATCAACAATGCGTGAAACGCGTGGATCAACCGGCGTGACATCAACGGCACCGCTGGTTTCGAGTGATACCGAATAACCGGCGTCACAAAGGCGCGTGAGCAGGGTCAGGCAACTTTTTTGCGCCAGCGGTTCACCACCGGTGACACAGACGTAACGGGCGGCGTGGCCGGCAACCTCGGTCAACACATCGTCGATGGTGCGGGTCTTGCCCTCGTGGAAGGCATATGCGGTATCACAATAGCCGCAGCGTAACGGGCAGCCGGTCAATCTGACAAAAACAGTGGGCAAACCCACGCGGGATGACTCGCCTTGCAACGAAAAAAAGATTTCGTTGATGCGTATTTCATTTTCACGGACGCGGACAAACGTACTCGGCGTGGCAAAAGCAATGGTTCGGCTGGCCGGGGTTGCAGCGGGGTGCGCACCGTTGCCTTCGGCGGCGCTTTCGATTTCAGCGGCGGGAATCATGTTTACGATTTTCATTTCGGGGGGCGTCGTTAGCGGCGGATACCGCTGAGTCGGGTGCGCGCCTTGGCGGCGGCGTCAGACGTCGGATACTTGGCGATGATGTCTTCGTAGGTATTGCGCGCTGAACCGGTATCACCCATTTCAGCCTGTGCGCTGGCAATTACCAGCAACGCGTCAGGCACCTTGCCGGAATCCGGATAGCGCTTGAGGAGTGACTCCTGCGTCGAGCGCGCTTCGCGAAACTCTTTTAAATTGAATTGCGCCAAACCAACCCAGTAAATGGCGTTGGGTACCAGCTGACTTTGCGGGAAGTCGGTGACAAATGTTTGAAACGCACGCATGGCGGCCGTAAAATCGCCGCGCCTGAATGCAGCCGAGCCGACATCATAGGTACGATTTTCGCGCTCACGCTCGCGCAATTCGCGTGCAGCGGCGTCGGCTGTTAGCGGCGCGGTCGTCGTCGCGACGGCACCCGCCGGCGGGCTGGCGCTAATTGCCGCCCCATTCACCGATGACAGGGTTGCACTGGTGGTGAGCGGCAGACTGGCGGCTGCGGTAGCGCCGGTTGACGACGCCGATGGCGCGGCGCCGCCCTCAAGCGTGCGCAAACGCGCATCAATATCAAAATAAAAATCCTTCTGGCGCTTTTGCAACTGCTCGTTTTGATTGCCGAGCACTTCGATTTGCCCGCGCAAGCGCGCAATCTCGCTGTTGAGCGCCTCAATCTGGTTCAACAGTTGAATGATGCCGAGCCCTTTGATCGACTCGTCGAGCTTGAGAAAACGTGTCTCATTTTCTTTGTTTTGCGCATCGACCTTTTCACCCAGCAGCTTGATGCTCTTGCGGGCTTCATCGTCATCAAACAACCCGGCGTGCGCAACCGTCGGCAACAGCATTAACAGCGCCGCCGCGGCAACGCCGGCAAATGCCGGCGATCGTAATCGTTTCATCATGTCACTGCTCTTCCACTGTTCCGCCGCACACTGTTGTGTGCGGCGCGGGGGTCATTCACCGGCATCCGGATCTTATTCGCCGTCGTAAACAATTTCGACGCGACGGTTTTGACTCCAGGCAGCTTCGTCACTGCCCTGTGCGCGCGGTTTGTCCTCGCCGAAGCTGATGGTTTCCATGCGCTCGTTGCCAACGCCGAGCAAATTGGTCGCCTTGCGCACCGCATCGGCACGCCGCTGGCCAAGCGCCATGTTGTATTCACGCGAGCCGCGTTCGTCGGCATGACCTTCGAGCCGGATCTTGCGGCCGCGGTTGTCAGCCAAGTATTTGGCGTGTGCCTGGACAATCGCCTGGAACTCGGATTTGACGCTGTCTTTGTCGTATTCAAAATAGATGATGCGCTTGGACAGAATATTTGCCGGGTCCTTCAACGGGCTCACGGCCATCGTTGTCGGGGGTGTCACCGCGGTGGTGGTGGCGGTGGTGGTGGCCGCCGTTGTGGTCGTGGCAGGGGTGCGGGTTTCGACCGGTACGTCTTTGGTTGGCTCTTTGCTGGCACAGCCGGCAAGTGCTGCAATGGTCAGCATGACCGAACCCAATAAAAGATTATTTTTCATTTCTTTACTCCTGAATAGATCAACCAAACAATCAAATGAACCGCAATACCGCACCAGCAATTGTGACGTTTCTTCCTAGCGATACCATTGCACGTTACACCAAAATCACTTGCCTGAGGAGGCTGGCCCCGCGGCTGCGCGACTGACGCCGGGATATGGTCCCCAAGCCGGCTCGCGCACGTCGCCGTTCTGCGACGAAAGCCGTTGTTTGATGCGGCCATCTACCGACACCGAGCCAAGATTACCGCGACCGGCCAGCTTTGACTCAAACAATATTGTGCGACCATTCGGTGAGAAGCTCGGCGAATCGTCGCGCGGCCCTTCTGTCAAAACATTGACGATGCCGGTGGCCAGTTCAAGCGTTGCAATCCGCAGCTTGCCATCTTCGCGATTGACAAAGGCGACCAGCTTGCCATTTGGACTCATACGCGGGCTGGTGTTGTAGCTGCCCTCGAAGGTCAGACGTTTGACATCACCGCCGGCGGCGGGCACGGAATAGAGCTGGGGCCCACCCGAGCGATCGGAAAAGAAAATTACGGTTTTGCCATCAGGCGTAAACGTCGCACCGCTGTCGATCGAATTACTTTGGGTGATGCGGCGCGGATCGCCACCCTCTACCGGAATGACGTAGATTTGCGAAACGGCATCGCGTGACAACGCCACCAACAATTGGCGGCCATCGGGGGACCACGATGGGGCGTAGTTATCCCCTCTGAAGTTTGCCACCACCTGACGCTTTCCGGTGATCAGATCCTGCACCACCACGTTGGATTTACGCGACTCAAACGATACATAAGCCAGCTTGCTGCCGTCGGGCGACCACTTCGGTGAACCGATCGGTTCGAGCGACGCCAACACGGTTTGCGGGTTAAAGCCGTCGGCGTCGGCCACCTGCAATTCGAAACGTTGTCCGCGCTTCAACACATAGGCGACTTTGGTGGAAAACACACCGCGCTCGCCGGTGAGTTTTTCGTAAATATCGTCGGCGATTTGATGCGCGGTAGCACGGAACTGGGTCGCACCCGCCACCATTTGTCCGGCGGCAATCTGGCTTTGTTTGGCCACATCAAACAAACGGTAACGAATTTCAAATCGCCCATCCGGCATCGTCGTGATGCCACCGATGAGCAGCGCTTCGGTCATGCGGCTCGACCAATCAACAAAATTGACTTCGGATGGCTCGGTCGGCAGCTGGCTCAGTGCGCCGGTGGTGACCAGCCGGAACAGACCGGTGCGGGCGAGGTTATTGATAATGATCGGTGTCAGATTCTGCGGCGCATTTGCCTCGCCGCGAAATTCGACCACGGCGATCGGGATTTGGCGGCCGGCACTGGTGGTGACATCAATGGTCAGCTGTGCGTGCGCCGGCGCAACCAGCAACGTGTATGCCAACAACGCGATGAGGGCGGCGATTTGGGACAGGTGGGATCTTTTTATCATGGCTAACGTTCGTGTTCAATTCTGAGATTAAGTTCACGCCGACCACCCAAAATAGACGGGTCATCCGGCAACGGCCATTGACGGATACCGTTGATGGCGCGCTCGACGGCGTCATCAAAGGCGCGATTGCCCGAGGGGCGCACAATTTGCGCGTCAAGTACCGCGCCGTTGGCCAGCAGCCGCAACCGCACTTCAACAATCGGTTTGCCGGTGACGGACTCCGGAATGTTTGCGCGATTACGGATCAATGAACCGATTTTGCCGCCGTAATCATCGACCGATTTTTGCCGTGCGCTGCGAATGGCGGCTTCGCGCGCTTCTGTTTCCAGACGGACCTTTTCATCGGCCGCCTTCTTTTTTGCCTCTTCCGCCTTTGTGCGTTTGTCGTCGTCGGCTTTTTTGCGGTCATCCAACCGCTTCTGTTCCTCGCGCTTTTGCTGCATTATTTTTTGCTGCTCTTGTTTTTGCTGCTCACGTTTTAACTTGTCATCGAGCTTTGCCTTCAGCGCAATATCGGCCTTGCTCGGCACCGGTGGCGCCGGTTTGGCAACAACCGGTGACGGCGGTGGCGGTGGCGGCGCAGGCTCTGCCGGTTTGGGCGGCGTCGGTTCAACCTCTGCCACGGGCACCGGTGTTGCGGTGTTGATCGGCGGTAGATCCCGCCAGATTTCGGCATTGAGTGGTGTTGGCGCTTTTACCTGCCATGACACGCCGAAAATAATCAGCGCAAAAAAAGCCAGATGCACAACGATCGCAATCAGCGCGGCGGGCAATCTGCCCGGCTCGTTGCGGCGTCCGAGAACCGAGCGGCCGGTTGCCGAAAGCTTTACACCATTGTTTGGTGGTGGATTGGAAACTGCCGCGGCCATGTTGATATCGGTGCCGCTCAGGCGCCTGGTTTTACCAGCAGGCCGACCCGTTTGACCCGGCCTTTTTGCAAGGTATCCAACACATCGATCACGTTTTCATAACGCAGCGCCTTATCGGCAGAAATCACCACCGCCTGATCCGGATGATTCGCCTGCATGGTACGCACCGCACCCAATAGCCCGGCCTTGCTGACAACTTGTTCACGCCCGCCCTGCTGCCGGTCGATCAGGGTAATGGTGCCGGCCTTGTCGAGGCGCACCTCGAGCGGTGCGACCGTCGGATTGGCTGCCTGCCCGACACTCGGCAAATCAATCTGCCCCGGCGTGATCAACGGCGCGGAGACCATAAAAATAATCAACAGTACCAACATCACGTCGATGTACGGCACAACGTTGATGTCACTCATGGCGCGGCGCGGGCGACGCATGGTTTAGTGAACCGCCTGGCGTTGCAGGATGTTGGAAAACTCTTCGATGAAACTCTCATAACGATTCGCCAGGCGATCAATTTCAGCGGCGTACCGGTTGTAAGCAATGACCGCGGGAATGGCGGCAAACAAGCCAATGGCGGTGGCAATCAGCGCCTCGGCAATACCCGGTGCGACCTGCGCAAGGGTTGCCTGCGCCACGTTGGACAGGCCGCGAAACGCATTCATGATGCCCCACACGGTGCCAAACAGGCCGATGTATGGGCTGACCGATCCGACGGTGGCGAGAAACGACAAATGCCGCTCAAGAAAATCCAGTTCGCGTTGAAACGCCGCCTTCATGGCGCGGCGTGAGCCATCCATCAACGCACCGATGTCCGAACCCGACTTGCTTTTCAGCTTGAGGAATTCTTTGAACCCGGCTTCAAAAATGCGCTCCATTCCCTGCGTTTCGTAGCGGCCGCTGGCGGACCGCTGGTAGACCCCGACAATATCCGAGCCGCCCCAAAATTCGCGCTCAAACTCCTCGGCCAATTTTTTGGCTTTGCGCAGGGTGAACATTTTGACAAAGATGTACCACCAGGAAAATAGCGATGCCAGCACCAGAATCACCAGGACTATTTTGACGATGATCGATGCCTGCATCACCAGCGCCCAGATGGCCATATCGGGATGAATATTTAATGCGGTGACAGGGTTCACAGACAGGTCGCTTCCATTTTGCGTTTGACGTCAGACGGGAATTCGATCGGTTTGAAGCTGTCGGCGGCCACCGAAGCGACCGTGACCCGCGCTTTGAGGATGGTCTCGTCACCGCGCCGCACCTCCTGATAAAACGTGCAGCGCACCCGACCCATGGTTTCAACGGCCACCGTGACGTCGAGGTTGTCATCCAGTCGCGCCGATTTGACAAAATTAAGGGTCATTTCCGTCACCACCCAGAGCATTTTGTATTTGCGTTCGAGCTCGGTATTGTTAAAACCCAGATAACGCAGCCACTCGGTACGCGCCCGTTCCAGAAACCGCACGTATTGGCCGTGATACACCACACCACCGGAGTCGGTATCCTCGTAATAAATGCGCAACGGAAACGAGAAGGTAAACAGCTGCGTCTGTTGCGCGTCTTTGAGTGATAGTTTGGCCATCAGAACAATCCCGGCGGCTGGTTTTGTGTCGGCATGACCAATCCAAAGTGTTGATAGGACAACAGCGTCGCCATCCGTCCGCGCGGGGTGCGCTGCAAATAGCCTTGTTGAATCAGATATGGCTCCAACACGTCTTCAATGGTGTCGCGCTCTTCACCGATGGCCGCCGCCAGATTTTCCACACCCACCGGACCGCCGGCAAATTTTTCGATGATGGAGAGCAGCATTTTGCGGTCCATCATGTCGAGCCCGACCTTGTCGACGTCGAGCATTTTTAATGCGGCGTCCGCCACGATCTTGCTGACATTGCCGTCGTATTTCACCTCGGCGAAATCGCGCACACGCCGCAACAGTCGGTTCACAATCCGCGGCGTGCCGCGCGAGCGTTTGGCAATTTCCAGTGCGCCCTCGTCGTCAAGCCCGACGTTAAGCAGTTTTGCCGAACGCGTGACAATCAGTTTGAGTTCGGCAGGCGAATAAAATTCGAGCCGCGAAACAATGCCAAAACGATCTCGTAGCGGATTGGTCAACATGCCGGCCCGGGTGGTGGCACCGACCAGCGTAAATGGCGGCAAATCGAGCTTGACCGAGCGCGCCGACGGACCTTCACCGATCATGATGTCAATTTGATAATCCTCGAGCGCGGGATACAAAATTTCCTCGACCACGGGACTCAAGCGATGGATCTCGTCGATGAACAACACGTCGTTTGGCTCGAGATTGGTCAGCATGGCGGCCAGATCACCGGCGCGCTCGAGCACCGGACCGGAGGTTTGTTTCAGATTCACGCCCATTTCGCGGGCAATGATGTGCGCCAGCGTGGTCTTGCCCAGCCCGGGCGGCCCAAACAACAGGGTGTGATCAAGCGGCTCTTTGCGACCGCGCGCGGCTTCGATAAAAATCGACAGTTGTTCGCGAATTTTTTCCTGACCGACATATTCGTCCAGCAATTTGGGGCGCAGTGCGCGTTCCTGCACCTCTTCGACATTCGAGGCTTTGTCAGCAGAGATCAGGCGGTCGGGTTCTAACATTTGGCCATTTTAGCCGACCCAGCCGCGTTGCAGCGCAAAATACCCGTGGCGTCGGCCGGCAGGTTTCGCGCACCTGTCATGCACGTTTTTTGCGAATGAACAGCGTTTTGTCGATACGCGCCACAATCACACCTTTGTCGTCAACCACATCAATGCGGTAGGTCGGTTCAAATTTTTCACCATTGGCGGTTTGCGCCTTTGCGGTTTCGATCATTTCGTCGGTGACGACAAAATGGGCATAAACCGTGGTTCTGCCGGGTGCGATAAAGTCGATTTTGGCGCTGCGATCCCAAACCAAATAGTCGGGCCCCAGCAAATGCATGTGCATGAGCATGTAAAACGGATCGACCATGGCGAACAGGCCGCCGCCAAAATGCGAGCCGACGTAATTCTTGTTGCGCAGACCAAGTTTCATGCGCATGCGCAGCGTCTTCCAATCGTCACCGATATGCTCGATATGAATACGCATCCCCCAGAATGGCGGCCATAGATTCATGAAGTGACGGAAGACACGCGGTGATAACACCACCCTGGAATAAAAACCCTGTTTGGAAGAACTCATGTCGCGCCGGATTAAAAACCCGCCTATCGGCGGGCAGTTTGAGCCAAAAATGGCTGGAGACGTCCGTCAATCATGGCGTTTTGTATTCAGCCCTTCGACAAAGACTTGAGTGCCAGCCGGATACCGTCAGAGACACCGACATCCGCCGGCAACTGCTTGACCGCCACAATCGCTTCTTTTTCACTGTAGCCGAGACCAAGCAGCGCATTTAATACGTCCTCATTGGCCGTTGGTTTGGCCGCCTCAACACCGCCCACCGCCAGCCGCGGATCAACCTTGAATTTGTCTTTGAGTTCGAGCAATAAACGTTCGGCGGTTTTTTTGCCGATGCCGGGAATATTGGTCAAGCGGCCGGTTTCTTGCATGGTCACCGCGGTGGCGAGGTCGTTCACACTCAGGCCGGACAACACGGCAAGCCCGACCTTGGGACCGACCCCGCTGACTTTGAGTAAGGTGCGAAATGCCGCACGCTCGGCGTCCGAGCCAAAACCATAAAGTAGTTGTGCATCCTCACGCACCACCATGTGTGTGAATAACGATACTTTTTCGCCAATACGCGGCAGATTAAAAAAAGTCGACATCGGCACAAAAATTTCGTAGCCAACGCCGTTTGCGTCCACCAACAGCTGTGGCGGATTTTTTTCCAGCAATGTGCCGGTAATTCGACCGATCATTTCACCAATCTCCCACCCTTGACCCGATAACCACGTGTTGTCATGCCACCCATGTCGCCGCCGTGCGCATGGCAAATGGCGCACGCCAATGCATCGGCCGCGTCGGCACTTGGTGCGCCGGACAGCTTTAACAACCGTTTGACCATTTCCTGCACCTGCTCTTTTTCCGCGTGTCCGTTGCCAACAACCGCCTGTTTGACTTGCAACGCAGTGTATTCGGAAACCGGCAGGTCATGTAACAACGCCGCACAAATCGCCGCGCCGCGCGCTTGTCCCAGCAACAGGGTCGATTGTGGATTGACGTTGACGAATACCTTTTCGACCGCGACTTCGTCCGGCGCAAATAGCGTGATGACTTCCTGCACCGAATTCAGAATATTTTTCAGCCGGTCTGGCAATTCACCATCGGGCGACTTGATGCAGCCACTGGCGACGTAGGTGAGCCCCGCCGGCAGCTTTTCAATCACGCCATAACCGGTGATCCGCAAGCCGGGGTCGATGCCGAGAATTTTCATTCGACGGTTGAATCGTCAACAATCAATGCGTACATACATGCGTCCCGCAGCGATCCATCCGCGCCAAGCAGGGCGTGGCGGTTGATACCTTCGAGGGAAAAGCCACAGCGTTCGGCGACGGCACGACTGCGAACGTTCAGCGGCTGACTGCGAATTTCAAGCCGCATGGCGCCGAGTTCTGTCTTGGCAAATTCGACCAGACCGAGAACGGCCTCCGAGCAATAACCCTTGCCTACATGCGCGCTACCCAGCCAATAACCGATTTCCAATTTCGGAATGGTCCAATCAATATGGTGAAACCCGCCCTTGCCGATCAGCGCGCCGGTCGATTTTTCAATCCATTGAAAATCGAGTTGCTCGCGGGCTTGCCATTTTTCTTCGATCGATGAAAAGTACGTTTCCATACTTTCACGCAATGGCGACGGGTGCGCCCATGGCATCCATTCGCGCAGCGCCGCGGCGGAAGCTTGTCCAACCTCAAATGTTTCGTCCAGATCGGCCGCCATTCCCGCTCTGATCAACAACCGCGTCGTCTCAAATTGCGTGGCAATCGGTTTGGCTTTCCTGCTTGCCGCAAGGGCAAATTGGTCGTCAAGCGCGGTCATCAAAGGTCCTCGATTACCACCGCTGTGCCGGTCACTGACACCAACACCATGCCCTTGCCACTGCCGTGCACGATGTAGTTGACGCTGGCACCAACAATCGCATTTGCACCGACGTGTTGCGCGCCCTGGATGGCCCCGTTCAGCGCGTTGTCGCGCACGCCGGGAATTACCTTGTGATAGGCGTCGGCGAAACCCGCCACGGGCTTATCTGACACCAGCGCGACTTCGGCACTCGCCTCGCCCGTGACCATGCCGAGATAGCGGACGATCCGCTTTCCCTCAAGCGTCGGGGTGGTCACGATCAGGACAGACATCAACCGGCCTCATCCATGACGGCAGACGAATAAACTTCCTGCACATCATCCAACGCCTCGATCGCGTCCAGCAGCTTTTGCATTTTTATCGCCTCGTCGCCGGTGAGTTCGGTTTCATTGGTGGACTTCATGGTGACTTCGCCAAACTCGGCTTTGAAGCCGGCCTTTTCGAGCGCCGACTTCACGGTGGTGAATTCATAAGGCCCGGTGATCACTTCAAACGAGCCGTCTTCATGTGTGACAACGTCCTCGGCGCCCGACTCAAGCGCGGCCTCCATCAATTTCTCTTCGTTGGTGCCCGGCGCAAACAACATTGATCCGCAGTGTTTGAATAAAAATGCCACCGAGCCCTCGGCACCCATGTTGCCGCCGTTCTTGGAAAACGCAAAGCGCACTTCGGCCACTGTCCGCACACGGTTGTCGGTCATACAATCAACAATAATGGCGGCCCCACCGATGCCGTAACCCTCATATCGAATTTCTTCGTAATTGACGCCATCCAAATCGCCCGAGCCGCGCTTGACGGCGCGCTCGACGGTATCCTTTGGCATGTTGTTGTCAAACGCCTTGTCCATGGCCAGGCGCAGGCGCGGATTGGTATCCGCGTCGCCACCGCTCAAACGCGCAGCCACCGTAATTTCCTTGATCAGACGGGTGAATATTTTGCCGCGCTTGACGTCCTGACGACCTTTGCGGTGTTGGATATTGGCCCATTTTGAATGTCCCGCCACGTGTTGCTCCTTGTGTCTCGATGCAATGCGGTCAAAATCACCTCTGGCGAATCACCGCAGCAAAATCAAAGATGCAATGTTAACATTCACTCACACCGCATCTCATACGCCGTAGGACTCCGGCAAAACCTGCGGGAGTACGTCGCCCATCGAAAGCTGAATATGCCCGACCCGCTATTGATTGCCAAAACGAGCGACAAATCCCTGACAGATCTGGTGTTGCTGCCCGCCATGGCCAACCGGCATGGCCTGATCGCTGGCGCAACCGGAACCGGCAAGACTGTCACGTTACAGGTATTGGCGGAGCACTTCTCGGCAATCGGCGTGCCGGTGTTTATGGCCGACGTAAAGGGTGATCTGACCGGCATCTCGCAGCCCGGCAAGCCACACGCAAAAATTGACGAGCGCCGCAAGTTGCTCGGACTCGACTATGTGCCGGCCGGTTGCCCGACGACCATCTGGGACGTTTTTGGTGAGCAGGGCCACCCGGTTCGAACCACTGTTTCCGAAATGGGGCCGTTGTTGCTGGCGCGAATTTTTAACCTGAACGATACACAAGAAGGCGTGTTGTCGATGGTGTTCAAGATTGCCGATGACAACGGACTGTTACTGCTCGATTTGAAGGATCTGCGCGCGGCCCTTGCCTATGTCGGCGAAAACGCCGGCCAATTCACCACCAACTACGGCAACGTCTCGTCAGCGTCGATCGGCGCGATCCAGCGCGGACTGCTGCAACTCGAGCAACAGGGCGGCGACAAATTCTTTGGCGAACCCGCCTTGGCGCTTGATGATTTGATGCAAACCGATAACGGCCGTGGTGTGATCAACATTCTCGCTGCCGATAAATTGTTATCCAGCCCGCGCCTGTACTCGACCTTCTTATTGTGGATGCTTTCCGAGCTGTTCGAAAATTTACCCGAAACCGGCGACCGCGACAAACCAAAACTTGTTTTCTTTTTTGATGAGGCACACCTGTTGTTCAACGAGGCGCCGAAAGAGTTGCTGGAAAAAATCGAGCAGGTGGTGCGGTTGGTGCGGTCGAAGGGGATTGGTGTGTACTTTGTGACACAAAATCCGCTCGATATCCCGGACACCGTACTGGGCCAACTCGGCAATCGCGTGCAACATGCCTTGCGCGCCTTCACACCACGAGACCAAAAGGCGGTACGGGCGGCGGCCGAGACCTTCCGGCAAAATCCTTCGCTGAACGTCGAGGACGTGATCACGCAACTTGGCGTGGGTGAGGCGCTGGTGTCATTTCTTGATGAAAAAGGCCGGCCAACCGTTGTTGAACGCGCCTATGTTTGCCCGCCACAATCACAAATCGGACCAATCACACCGGCACAACGCGACACATTGCTGGCGTCGTCGTTGGTCGCGGGCGTTTACGAAAAGACCGTTGATCGGGAGTCGGCATTTGAGAAACTCGGTGCACGTCGTGGACCCGATTCGGCGGGCGCATCTGGTGGCGGCGTTGGTGGTCTTCTGTCAAAAATTGGCCTGCCGGGTGGTAATGGCAGCGGCAGGTCATCGCGCGAAGGGTTGGTCGAAGCGGCGATGAAATCGGCCGCACGCGCAATGGCCTCGGAGGCAGGGCGCAGAATTATTCGCGGCGTATTGGGTTCGATACTCGGTGGCCGACGCTAAACACGACAACGTTAACCGCAACAACATGCTAACCGCAGGGAGATAGACATGCCAAAACCAGAACCGGGCGAACGTCGGCGCGCAATCTTGCATTCGCTGGCCGAAATGCTGGAGCAACCCAAGGGTGAAAAAATCACCACCGCCCTGCTGGCCAAAAAGCTCGACGTCTCGGAGGCCGCGTTGTACCGGCATTTTGCCAGCAAGGCGCAAATGTTCGAGGGATTGATTGAATTTATCGAGGAGACGGTGTTCTCGCTGGTCAACAAGATCCAGACAGAAGAGACCGACGGCCTGAAACAGGTTGAAGCCATCGTTGCGATGTTGTTGAATTTTGCGCAAAAAAATGTCGGCATGACCCGCGTTTTGATCGGTGACGCGCTGGTCAACGAGGACGACCGGCTGCAGGCCCGCATGAACCAGTTACACGACCGGCTCGAAGCATCGTTGCGCCAAAGCTCGCGCCTCGCCGCCACCAACGGCCAGCTGCATACCTCGCTCGACCCGAACGCCTATGCCAACGCCGTCATGTCGTTCATTGTTGGCCGCTGGCACCAGTTTGCCAAATCCGGCTACAAGCGAACACCGACAGAAATGTGGTCGGCACAGTGGGTTATTTTTGCCGGCTGATCAGACAATGCATGATCCTGTCGAAGCCCAGCTGGTCGCCTATAACGCGCACGATGTAGATGCATTTATGGCCTGTTATACCGATGACTGTATCGTCGAGGATGGCGCCGGAAACCGGCTGATGTCGGGGGCTGCCGAAATGCGGCCGCGCTACGTTGCATTGTTTGCCAGTTCGCCGGCGCTACATTGTGAGTTGGTCAGCCGCGTGCGCATCGGCGAATACGTTGTTGATGAGGAGTCGATCACCGGATGTGTCCCCGCATTCAGGCGCGCGGTGGCGATCTATCATTTGCGCGACGGCAAGATTGATCACGTCAGGTTTTATCGCGAATCTTAGCAGGAAGACCCGCCAACTCATGTTGCTGCTAGAGACCGAGCGTCTGACACTTTCATTACCAATGGCATCCCATGCCGCGGCGGCACATGATTTCCATGTAAGAGCCTGGCCGCATCTGGCGCGCTGGTTTCCCCCGGTGCCGGCCGATTTTGACCAACCCGCCTATTGGGACGCGGCGGTGGTGAAGGCGCAGGAGGCGTTCACGCAGGGCAACGCGGTCAGGCTGTGGATCAGCCCCAAATCCGCCCCCGAAAAAATCATTGGCACAATTGGTTTCTCGCAAATTTTCCGCGGCCCGTTTTGCAACTGTGTGCTCGGCTATCAGATCGATAGCGATTACGAGGGGAAAGGCCTCATGCAAGAGGGCTTGAAGGCATCGATCCGTTATATGTTCACCGAACAGAGGTTGCACCGTATCAACGCCAACTATCGACCTGAGAATGCACGCAGCGGCCGCCTACTGGCAAAGCTCGGCTTCAGGATTGATGGTTTTTCCAAACAATATTTGTTTGTTGACGGCGACTGGCGTGATCATATTTTGACGTCAATGATCAACGATCAATTTCGACCGGAGTGGCTGGCCGCGTCGTAACCGACTATTCAAATTCCAGATCATAGGCGACAACTTTGGCACCCTCTTTGCGGAAAATGATGGTCGTCTTTGCGTCTTCTTTGTTGCCATTATCCGGATCAAACGTCTTTTTCAGATAGGCAATTTTCGGCGCGTCAGGCTTTGATAAATCTTTTGAAGCGGGTTCGCCAAATTGACTAATTACTTCGTCAACCGTTTTCCCCACAACATTTCCCTGGAATATGCCGCGCGAGAAACCACCGACACCGCAGGCGGCAATGACAAGACCAATCAAGATCGCGATTGTGGCGCGGCGCAGTTGTACAAAGAAAAACATGTTGATGACTCCTGATCAATGAATAGGGCCGACGCCAAGAAATGCAGGACACTTCGCTGACGGACTGGCGGATATTACGCCAAGCTGGAGAAAAGTCATTGCGCCAAATCAAAAGCCGCTCATTCGCGTGGCTTTTTTTCTCACAATCAGGAATATTCCCTCTTGCGTGATACCGAGGCCGGGCCGATTCTCAACCTGCCGCGCAAAGGGAAAATACCGCGCCCTTCACGGCTACGCCGGCTTCAACTCGAAGATCCGCATGCACAAGTTCATCTACACGGAGTCCACTCGCCAGCGCGGTCCGCTCAACGTATGCGATCGAATACTGGTATCGCCCGGTCGGTTTGAGTAAGAACGACTCACCGTCGCCAACCGTCGTCTCAACCGTAAACACGAAGCGGCCGGACGTCCTCAGGACCTGTGACACCGATTGGAAGAGTGACTCGAGTGCGCCGACGTAAATGATGACGTCCGTTGCCGAGATAAGATCGATACTTGCTCGGGCGCCAGATTCAAGATATGAACCGAGTTCGCAACATACCAGTTCATCGTAGATATGCCGCTCCTTTGCTACGTCGAGCATGTTCTGCGCGAGATCAACACCGATGAGGCGCGACGCATACGGCTTGATTTTCTCCCCAAACAGACCCGTTCCACACCCGATGTCGAGCACTTCGATTGCGCTTGATTTGATGTCGTTCTTGTCGATCCAGCGTTTTGCCATCTCCATGACCAATGATGGCGCACGAAATAACAGGCCGGCATTCAGATGCTTGTCATATGCGGATGCGTAGGCATTAAATATTCCTTTGACCACTTCGTCCGGCATTGCCGGCAATGGCAGCTTGAAAGCGATCGCTTCAGCCATCAAAACGTGGGGATCTTCCGGGGCAATCGCCTTTGCCGCAGTTGCCCACTGTTGCGCTCGGGAATAGTCGTCTTTTTGGGCATACATCGTCGCCAGTTTGAACATCGGGGCGTAATATTTGGCGTCAATCTCGGCCGCAGCCTCAAAACATCCAATTGCTTGGTCTGCCTGGCCAACTAACTCAAGTGCAAGGCCTTTGGTGTAGTGCACGCTCGGATTACGCGGTTCAATTTGCATCGCGCCATCTGCGGCGCGAATCGTTTCATGGAAATCTCCTTCGGCAAGCGAAATTTCCGCGATAGAGTTCCACGCGGAAAAATTTCGGGGGTTGACCAATGCCGCGCGTTGGAACCATTCCATTGCCTTTGAACGATTACCCCGGCGGGCGTGGATCGCCCCGATATTGACATAAGCCTTTTCATCCGCGGGCTTGATCCTGACCACTTTTTGGAAGCCGTCTAAGGCCGAGTCGAGCAGGTCCAGATTCATTTCGACATACGACAAATGGAACATAAAGTCGGCATTGCCGGGCTCGATCCTCACCGCGTGTTGAAACGCCGCGCGTGCTGCCGGAAGGTCATGCAGCCCCGACTGCGCGAGCCCAACCAACAAGGATCCGACACCAAGTGTCGGCGCGACAAAGCCAACTTCGCGGCCAATGTCGAGAAGCTGGCTGAATTGCCCATTGCTGATGGCGACTTGCGCGCTCGCAAGCAGACGTTGCAGGTTGTCACCTGCGGTCGGTGAATCGAACTGGCTTGACATAATTTGACTTAAATAGATTCTGCGCCGCCGGCGAGGCGCAGGGTAGACGTGCGATAACCGCCGCGCGTAAACGATGAAATGGCAGGTGATTAGCCCAGCGTGTCCGCCCAAATATTCTTCGCCCACGTCATCGCATACTGCGCTTCGAGTTCATTGGCAGCGCTGGAAATGCCCCCCGAGCCTGGCACGGTTTTCATCGTTTTGTCTTTTTCATCGTATTTATGAATCGACGCAACGTGAACGACCCGGTCGGCAGACACAAACGAATAGCAGGTGTTATTGAGTGTGGGACTTTGGTTTGGCTGCTCACCAGCGAGCAGCGCCACCACGGCGGCGGCACAGGCCTTGCCGTGATTGTTAGCCATGTGTGCCGATTTGGGCATCGCCGGTGCAATCTGCAGGGCATCCCCAAGCAAATGCACCCCGGGGACATTTTTTGCCTCGTAGGTCAGCCAGTTGATCTCACACCAGCGCTTGTTGGCGGTGATAAACGGCGCGGCAATGGCACCCGCCTTCATTGGTGGCAACGCATTCAACACATCCGCCTTGACGTCACCAAATTCAAGCTTGGCCGTCGAGGTTTTTGTATCAACGTCGATCAACTTTGACGACGGGCGATATTCGACCATGCCGCCATACATCTCCGACCAGGCCTTCTTGAACAGGCCCGGTTTTGACGTCACGTCCATGTTGGCATCCAGAATCAACACCTTGGATTTTGGTTTTGCTTTCTTGAAGTAACTGGCGACCTGGCAGGCGCGTTCGTATGGCCCGGGAGGACACCGGTACGGGGCTTCGGGAATGGCGATCGCAAACAGCCCGCCGTCCGGCATCGCTTCCAACTGCCGTCGCAGCGAAACCGTTTGCGGGCCGGCTTTCCAGGCGTGGAAATAACGCGCTTGCGCCTCGGCACTGTTAAGTCCGGGCAACATTTCATACATGAAATCAATACCCGGGGAGAGTATTACCCGGTCAAATGGGATCGCATCACCGCTGGCCAGACGCACAACCTTCTTTTCAACATCAACAGCCGTCGCCTCGCCGCGAATTAATTTCACGCCATACTTCTTTTGCAGCGTGTCGTAGCTGACGGTGATGTCCGCCATGGTTTGTGATCCGCCCAAGACCAGGTTAGAGATCGGGCACGACACGAATGACGCGTTTCGCTCGATCACCGTGACATCAATGGTCGGCTCCCACATCTTGATGTATTTAGCCGCGGTCGCGCCACCATAACCACCACCCACAATGACGACTTTCGGTCCGGAACCACCGATAACACTGGCACACCCGGTAAACGTTGCAACACTTCCGGCAGCCGCCGCACCACTCGCTCTCAGAAAATTTCTGCGATTGATTGTCATGTCTGTCTCCTTAACGCTTCTGCGCGGCAAAAAAATCGGCAAGTGCGGCAATTTCGGGATCGCTGTAGCCCTTGGATATTTGATGCATCAGGGTCGCATCGCGTTTGCCCTCCTTGAAATGCTTCATCTGAATCAAGAAATAATCCTTGTTTAATCCGGCCAAGCCGGCCAACGCACCGCCCGCCGACACGCCGTTGGTGCCATGGCATGCGGCGCAGGTTGCGGCCATTGACCGCACGCCCTTGGGCGTCAGGTTCGATGCGGCAAACGCCGGGACGGCCGGCGCGGCGGCGGCGACTGGCGGCGTTTGCGCAGCGACTGGTTTCATCGGCACAGCCGAAACAATCAATGCAAAAAAGAGTGCGGCGGTATTATTTTTCATAATTTCCTCGTTTTATCTGACAGGCTGGCAGGCTGTAAATCAGGACCAAGCTGATTTGCAATTGCTGTGTCGCAACAATTTCCGGCGATTGCGAACACGGTTTGATCGGGCATATTATCCGGCTTACTTTACGACATTGGCGCTGTTTTTCCAAAGACTTGGTGGTCATGTTGCATTCGGCTGGCGACTAACCACAAATGCGCCCAAAATCGCGCCTGATAATTTCGCAAAAAAAATGCCACGCTCTGAAAATCGTGGCATTCGATTTTTGCCGGGAATGCCGGCGGCGATCGATGATCGTCAACTAGTTTTCCTGCGTAACCGGCTCCTTCTCTTCGCTGATATCCAGTTTCACCTTGTCATCTGCGCCGATGTCAATTGTGACTTTGCCGCCACTGGCAAGACGACCGAACAGCAGCTCGTCCGCCAGCGCCCGGCGAATGGTGTCCTGAATCAAACGCGCCATCGGCCGCGCACCCATCTGCGGGTCAAATCCATTCTTGGCGAGATATTTCTTGAGCGCCTCGGTGAACGTGACTTCGACCTTTTTCTCCGACAATTGCGCCTCGAGTTGCATCAGGAATTTATCAACCACGCGCAAAATCACGTCCTCGTTCAATGGACTAAATGAAATCATCGCATCCAGCCGGTTGCGGAACTCAGGCGTAAACATGCGCTTGATTTCGGCCATTTCATCGCCGGCTTTTTTGTCATTGGTGAACCCGATCGAAATCTTCGACAGCTCAGATGCCCCTGCATTGGTGGTCATGATAATGACAACGTTGCGGAAATCAGCCTTGCGGCCGTTGGTATCGGTCAGTGTCCCGTGATCCAGCACCTGCAGCAACACGTTGAAAATGTCCGGGTGTGCCTTTTCAATCTCGTCCAACAGCAGAACGCAGTACGGTTGTTTGGTAATCGCCTCTGTCATCAGGCCACCCTGATCGAATCCGACGTACCCGGGTGGGGCGCCAATCAGGCGGGATACCGCGTGCCGCTCCATGTATTCCGACATATCAAAACGTACCAACTCGACACCCAGCACAAATGCCAGCTGTTTGGCGACCTCGGTCTTGCCCACACCGGTCGGGCCGGAAAACAGGAACGAGCCGATCGGCTTGGTGGTACTGCCGAGTCCGGAACGCGCCATCTTGATTGCGGCGGCCAGCGCATCGATTGCCTTGTCCTGCCCAAAAACGACCGACTTCAAATCCCGATCAAGTGTTTTCAGCGCATTGCGGTCGTTGCTGGAGACATTCCGCGCGGGAATTCTCGCAATCTTAGCGATGATTTCCTCAATCTCAGTCTTGCCGATGGTCTTTTTCTGCTTCGATTTCGGCGCAATACGTTGTGCCGCACCCGCTTCGTCGATCACATCAATCGCCTTGTCAGGAAGATGTCGGTCATTGATATATTTGGCCGAGAGTTCTGCCGCCGTCGTCAGCGCGGTCGAGGTGTATTTCACGCCGTGATGGGTCTCGAACCGGGATTTCAACCCTTTCAGGATTTCGATTGTCTCGGATACTGACGGCTCATTGACGTCAATTTTTTGGAAGCGCCGGGACAACGCATGGTCCTTCTCGAACACGCCCCGATACTCTCCGTAGGTGGTGGCACCGATACATTTCAGCTGACCGGATGACAGCGCCGGTTTGAGTAGATTGGACGCGTCAAGCGTGCCACCCGAGGCGGAACCCGCACCAATGAGCGTATGGATCTCGTCGATGAACATGATTGCATTCGGATTGTCGTTGAGCTGCTTGAGTACCGCCTTCAGGCGCTGCTCAAAATCGCCGCGGTATTTTGTCCCCGCCAACAGCGCGCCCATGTCGAGCGAATAGACTTGTGATTTGGCTAAAATTTCCGGCACTTCGCCGTCAACAATACGTTTGGCCAGCCCCTCCGCAATGGCGGTTTTTCCAACGCCCGCCTCGCCCACAAGCAGCGGGTTATTCTTGCGCCGACGGCACAGGATCTGTATGACCCGTTCAACTTCCAGGTCGCGACCAATCAGAGGGTCAATCTTGCCGTCGATGGCACTTTGGTTAAGATTCTGGGTGAACTGCTCGAGCGCGCCGCCGCTTTCAGCGCCCTCGGTGGTCTCGCCTTCCGTTTCAGTTTTTTCTGGGTGCTGTGGCGCCACTTTCGAAATGCCGTGGGAAATAAAATTCACCACGTCGAGTCTGGAAACCCCTTGCTGGTGCAGGTAATAGACGGCATGGGAATCCTTTTCGCCATAAATCGCGACCATCACGTTTGCGCCCATCACCTCCTTCTTGCCCGACGACTGCACATGCAGGATCGCGCGTTGAATGACGCGTTGGAATCCAAGCGTCGGTTGGGTGTTGACTTCGCCGGTACCGGCCACAATCGGTGTGTGCTGCTCGATAAACTCGGTCAGGCTTTTGCGCAGTTCGTCGATCTTGGCCGCGCACGCCTTCAGAACTTCTTGTGCGGACGGATTGTCGAGCAGCGCCAGTAACAAATGTTCGACGGTGATGAACTCATGCCGTTTGTGTCGTGCTTCAACAAACGCTGCGTGCAGGCTCATTTCGAGTTCATGGGCAATCATGTCATTCCATCTCTTTCTCTATTAACGCGTGACGATCCAAAATAGGTTTGTCACTTGATACAACGCATTTGACAAGCAAATCGCATACCGGAAACATCTGGGGACGGTATTTCAAATTTCACGCCCCACGGTCTAACTAAACTTCCTCCATGCTGCAACGCAGCGGATGCTCATACTTGCGGGCAAGATCCATGACTTGCTCAACCTTCATCGATGCGACATCACGCGGGAAAACGCCGCAAACACCGCGCCCCTCGGTATGTACTTGCAACATTATCTGGGTTGCACGTTCGTGGCTATGCCCGAAAATACGGGTCAAAATGTCCACTACAAACTCCATCGGCGTGTAATCGTCGTTGTACATCAACACCTGCCACATCGCAGGCGGTGCCGTTTTTGCCGGCTTTTCCTGCAGTTCGGTCGCTCCTTTTCCGGGGCTGCCTGCGCCGTTTTGGTGCTTTGTTGCCATGTCCGAAGCCAATATGAGGGTGAATTGTTGAAAAAAAACCACTTCACCAATGATAGGGACAAGTGCGCCTACATTTCAACCCCAGAGGGTGAAAGCGCCGAAATTTGGCAAAATTTGAAGAGATTTGCAAAAACACCACGCATTGTTGCGAAAAAGCCTGTAAAATCTTGACTAAGTTTGCTTAAGTCAGTACAAAGTGAACTTGGAGTTTAGCTTTAAGGTTTTCTGCATTTGCATCTGCGGTTGCGGGCCTTGAAAAGCGAAATATTTCCGGGGCTCTCCAACCCGTCTTTTCAATAAGGATGCATGTGTATGGCAACAGGTACAGTTAAATGGTTCAACGACGCCAAAGGTTATGGCTTCATTACACCCGATGATGGCAGCGAAGATCTTTTCGCGCATTTCTCGGCAATTCAAATGAATGGCTTCAAGACCCTCAAAGAAGGTCAAAAAGTTGCATTTGAAGTGACACAAGGCCCTAAGGGCAAACAAGCTTCAAATATCAACAACGGCTAAGTTTTTTCCGTTCTTGTGTCAGCTAAAAACCCCCTCAGTAACCCTGCGGGGGTTTTTGTTTGGGCCGTCGGTTCTTTTGGGACACATGCGTGCTGATTGCATTCAACAAGCCATTCGGCGTCATTTGCCAATTCAGCCCATCTGGCGACAAGCCAACATTGAAAGAATATGTTGCGGTCGATGCTGTTTACCCTGCGGGCAGGCTCGATACCGATAGCGAAGGCTTGATGCTGCTGACCGACAACGGCGTTTTGCAAGCCAAGATCACAGATCCTCGCGACCAGCTCGCCAAAACATATTGGGCGCAGGTTGAGGGAGCGGCAACCGATGCCGCCCTCGCCCCGTTGCTCAAAGGCGTGGACCTCGGCGATTTCATCACAGCGCCGGCATCGGCGGTGACGGTCATCGATACGCCTGTCATTTGGTCGCGAACGCCACCAGTGCGGTTTCGCGCCAACATTCCGACGTCATGGATTGAGATCACCATTACCGAGGGGAAAAACCGACAAATCCGGCGGATGACCGCAAAGATCGGGCTGCCGACTTTGAGGCTCATTCGTGTTGCAATTGGAAAATTGGATTTGCTCGAGTCTGGACTTCAGCCGGGGAATTGGGCGTCCATTGGTCCTGAAAACGTATTTTGAGCACCGTTTTTGGCCAGTTTTGGCTAAAAATCACCTAAAAAGTACCACTTACCGCTGAATTTTGGAAAAATTGTTTCAATTTCTTGTCAACCAGCTAAAATAGCCGGCGTTAATTACCGTGACAGGCAAAAGGATCACTGCCGACAAAGCCAGCTCCCAGTATCTGTCGTTAACGTTAACAACATTCACTCACACTTAGGAAACATAATGAAAAAATTGTCAACCATCGTTGCAGCCCTGTTTGCTGCTGCTGCATTGAACGCCGCTGCCCAAGCTCCTGCCGCTGCGCCTGCTAAAGCTGCTGAACCAGCTAAAGCTGCCGCCCCAGCTGCTGCCGCCCCTGCCAAAGCTGCTGAACCAGCTAAAGCCGCTGCCCCAGCTGCCGCCGCTCCTGCCAAAGCTGCTGAGCCTGCAAAAGCAGAAATGAAAAAAGAAGAAAAGAAACCTAAAGCAGAAAAGAAAGAAAAGAAAGCAGAAGTAAAAAAAGACGCGCCTAAGAAAGAAGAAGCTAAAAAAGAAGAAGCTAAAAAAGACGCCCCAAAGAAGTAATGTGATGCGGGCTTAACGTCCGCTTGCAATCGCGTCAATAAAAGGGCACCCGTTGGGTGCCCTTTTTGTTTTAAAGCCTTCGCACCAATTCCCCGCCGCACATTAACTCCCGCATAATTTCAGCATGACCACACAAAATCCAAATCGAATTGTTGTCGGCCTCTCCGGCGGCGTTGATTCGGCCGTGACGGCGTTGCTGCTCAAGCAACAGGGATATGACGTTGTTGGTTTGTTCATGAAGAACTGGGAAGACGATGATGACGATCAATATTGCTCGACCCGTCAGGATTTTATTGATGCTGCCGCAGCGGCCGATGTCATCGGCATTGATTTCGAGGCGGTCAATTTTGCAGCCGAATACGAACAGCGGGTATTTGCCGAGTTCTTGCGCGAATATGCCGCTGGCAGGACGCCCAATCCCGACGTTTTATGTAATGCCGAAATCAAATTCAAGGCCTTCCTTGATCACGCGGTCCGAATGGGTGCGGCAAAGATCGCAACCGGACACTATGCACAGATTCGGGAGACTGCCGGCAAGTTCGAATTGCTCAAGGGCGTGGATTCGACAAAAGACCAAAGTTATTTCTTGCATCGATTGACGCAGCGACAGCTATCCAAAGCGATGTTTCCGATCGGCGGATTGGAAAAACCGGCGGTCAGGCGGATCGCCGAGACGGCAGGATTGCCAAACCATTCAAAAAAAGACTCCACCGGGATCTGCTTCATTGGCGAACGCCCGTTTCGCGAATTCCTAGAACGATATTTGCCAAAGCGTCCCGGCAATATGATCACAGCCGACGGCCATCCGGTCGGGCAACATCAGGGACTCATGTACTACACCATCGGCCAGCGCCAGGGCATCGGTATCGGCGGAACAAAAAATGGCGATGGCGCACCATGGTTTGTCGCCGGGAAACACATGGCTGAGAATGAGCTTGTGGTGGTGCAGGGCCACGATCATCCACTGCTGCTGCGTTCACAATTAGCTGCCGCGGATGTTTCCTGGATCGCCGGCGTGCCGCCCATACCGGGCCCTCAATTTGCGGCAAAGACCCGCTACCGCCAGTCTGACGTGCCATGTGTTCTCAACCAAGACGGCGATCCCGGACAAAGCAGATTTACACTGACATTTGGCAACCCACAATGGGCGATCACGCCGGGGCAGTCGGCCGTTTTATATGATGGCGAGGTTTGTCTGGGTGGAGGGATTATTTCCTGACCGCATACCCCTCAAACAGGGGATGCTTTTGAACGAGCCTGTTGCCGATATATTGGCGGATCACAACCCGGCCCACGCTCACTCAGGTAAGATTCCAAGACATTCAAAATAGTGTCGGGGAAAATGGGAAAACTTGGCGACATTCTGAAAAAAGACGTCGGCAGTATTGCCACAAAAGTTCTCAACGTCGATGTGGGCGACATCGTCAAGAGTGCGGGTCGCGCGCTGAATACCGACGTGGGTACCATTGCCAAGGGTGCCGGCAGCGTGTTGACATATGACTTGGGCGAGTTGTTTGGCAATGGCGCCGAAGACGGGAACAGACTGGCATCGGATCCCAGCGTCGCCGTTCCGGATCATCCCGTGAATGATCAAGCGGAGGCGAAGGATTGTGTTGCGGCAACAACGCCGGGCGGTGCCGTACCGCCTGCCGCGGCAATCAACACAGCCGCAGGCGTTTCACCTGCAAATGCCGGTCCCCCGCCTCGTGCAAAACTCAACGAAGCGCTTGTCACGCGCAACACGCGCAGCGCGCCCGCCGGGGTTGATCTTGCCATTTTGATGCCAGCCAAGGTGGGGGGATTTTCGCGATCCCACGGCGCAGCCAATGGCGAAATTGCCAGCGATCCGGTCAGCGCCACCTATGGCGGCGATTTGGAAGCGGTCACCGTCACCCTTACCGCTTGCTGGGACCCCGACGAAGCACGCGATAAGCTGAAGCGGCGGCAGTCAAGTCTGGATAACGCGCGCGGCGCACCTGATCAATCGTGGGCGGTCGGCATTGATAGCCATGGCATTGTCTTTATTTGGACACGCGAGCACTATTGTTATGAAATCGTTTCACCGCGCGGTGTCCCGGCATTGGCGGGGTTTCTGGCTGATTTCCCGTTTTGATGTCACGGTAATCTGGTCAACCTGTCATTACCATTTACAGCCATCGCCCTTCACCGCATCGCGCACCAGCGGAACAACAGCGGCAAGCCCCAAATTTGCATATTCGTCTTTGCAGTTTGGGCGGCTAAGCGCTTTATCGAATATCTTTTCGATGTTGCGTTTCGGCGCTTCCTGCGCGACGGTTGGAAACGGCAGCAACGTTCTCCGGCCGGCCCCTTCTGCGGATAATTCACGGGCGCGCTGGCGCAGGCTGTCCAGATCGAGTTTTGGTGCAGACGATGGCGCGGCTGTGCGTGGAGTTGGTACCACCGGCAGCAATGACGACAAACCCGGCGATAAACTGTTCGGCTGTGCAGCCCCTCTGTTAGGCTCATTACGGGTCGCGGGCATTTCCGCCGCGCTCGCCCGCTGATTGTTCTCGACCGTCCCGCCGGTCGAAATTGTATTTGCCGTCACGTCGGTCTGATTTGCCACGGTTGGCGGGCGCGGCGCAGGGGGCGCAACAGAACTTTCATTGCTGGCGGTCGGCGCAACTATCGCGGTCGCCGGCGCCACGTAAGTATCAAGTGCGCGCGCGGTGGCTGGTTGGATGTTGATGCGTTCCAACGGTGTAATTGGCAACACGCGCGCCGGCTGCTCGGAGGCAACCGGTACGCTTTCGACTGTCGGCAAGACTGCCGATTCGACAAGCGCCGTGGCGGTCGGCATTGGCGCAACCGTTGGTTCTGCAACCGACGGTGACGGTGGGGTGAACCGCGCCAGCGACTTGGTCGACTGAACGGTCGGTACGGCCTGCAATATTGGTGTTGCAAACGGCAGACGGGCCGGCTCCACCGCCATCGCTGGTTCGTTGATGGTCGGCACAAACATGGCAAAACCACGGTCTGAACGTGGTGCCGGTTGTTTCTCATCATTGCCCGGAATCGGCACAATTACCTGCCCGGCCGTCGAAACCGGTGCTTGGATGGGGGCAATCGTCAAATTTGGCACAACAAAGCCACCTTTGGGCGTTTCGACCTCAACGGCGATCACCGGCAGCGGTTCAATCGGTTTTGCCATGATTGATGGCGCCGGCACAGCTGGTGGTTCGGTCAGTGTCGTCTCGGCGCCCGTGGGATCTGACGATTGCGTTTCTGCTGCATTGCTGATGGCAGGCGGCGTTGATAGCCTGGCGGTGGCTGACGCGGTGCTTTTGGTCGGCTGCGTACGCGGGCGCCCGCTTGCCGTGAGCGGCCGCAGCGTCGCCATGAAGGTTGTGCCAGACGCGCCGCCGCGACCATCGCGCCCAACCCCGGACGCATCACCAAACAGCGTGACCGCCAAGATGTGAACAAGTACCGATAAAACCACAAACTGCGTTATCGAAGGCCGTTCGATCAACGCAGGACGGTAATATCGGCGGGAGAATGAATCTATCGGCATAACAGATGGATATGCATCAACGAGACGCTAGCATAACGCATACACCAATCGTATCGCCCTTTCCAAAACCAGCCGCCATCAGGGCTGGGGAGGCGGGCGTCCGCCAACAGCCGCAACAACATCAAGGCAAACAATTATTTCCGGCAACGCGTATAGTTTCCGATTCTTTTCATCTCATCCATTGTCATTGGCGTGATACACCAACATTCGCCCACCAATTTCCCGCCATTGATTGACCCAACCTGACTTTCAAATGTTGAACAAGATTTTTAAGAAAACCAACGACGCGCCCAAAGCAGGTGATGCCAGCCTTTCGGCCAACAAGAAGACCGCCGCGGCGAAGGCCAGGAAGCCGTCAGATAACATCGATTGGCAGCCCCTGCTTGAGGCGGCGGCGGGTGATGACGTGGCGTTGCTGGCAATTGCAAAAAACGACGCGCCGCTCAAAGTGCGACAAGCCGCGGTCGAAGCCATGCAAAGCGAGGAAGGCCTGCGATCAGCGGAACGCGAATTTCGCGAACACGACAGGCGCATTCATCGCGAGGCAAAATTGCGACTCGAAACGCGGGTCGCCGAGCGGCTCCAGCGTGCCGAGGCGGCAGCGTTGATAACCAGCGCATCGGCGTTGCTGGCACAAGAACAGATTCCCGTAAACCGTTTTGTTGAGATTGACCGGGCGTGGCAGGCGCTTGACGTCACAAAATTGGAACCAGGGCAAGTCGCGTCGTTTGCATCGGTGAGCGAGCAGATCACCCTCGTGTTGCGATCGCGCGGTGATCAACATTCGTCGATCAAACGTTGGATCAATGACGCAGACCGCGCGTTGGCTGAATTGCAAGCCGGGTCCATTGCGGTCGCAGAGACCGGGCTTGATCGCGACAAGCTTTCGGCGGCATATGACGCCGTCAACCAGATAAACGACAATGCCCCGGTGACGCTTGAACAGGATGCATTGGCGCGCGATGTGTCGCACAAAAAGTCCCTGCTCGACACCTCGCTGCAAGTCGCGCGGTCACTCGATGCGCACCTGACCCATCTTGACGGACTGATGGCAGGCAACATTGCCGGCGATACCGCGGCCTGGCACGCGTTGCCGCCAATTGCCGATACCAAAATTGCCGCCCTATTGACCGCGCGTTTCGACGCCATCCGGCGTACACAGCAACAAACACGTGAAGGCACCGAGCGCGCCGCCAGGGATTCAGTGGCTGAAAAAGACAAGGCGCGGCGTCAAGCCAAAATGGCCGGCCTGGCTGAATTGCTTGCGACTGCGGAAGCGGCACTGTCGGCCGGCCATATTGTTGACGCCACCGCATCACTCGCCTCTGTCGAAGCTGCGCTCAAGGGGGCCGCCGTCAATCAGCAAATGCAAAACAGGATTGACGTCTTCAAGGCGGAAATTACCCGCCTCAAAGGTTGGCAGCACTGGGGCGGTGGCCGGGTGCGCGAGGACCTGGTTGGCGAAGCGGAAGTGCTGGCCAAAGCCATCACCGACGAAAAACTCCATATCAAATCACATGCGGATGCGATTGAAAAATTACGCGAGCGTTGGAAGGAACTCGATAAACTCGGCGGCGCCACCAGTCGCGAGTTGTGGATCAAATTCGATGGTGCGCTGAAAACCGCCTACCTGCCGGTATCTGCCCAACTTGCCAAACTCAAGGCGGTACGTCAGGAAAACCTTGCCGCGCGCAATAAACTGCTGGCGGCACTCGATGCCATCGTTGTGCACGATTCCGATTCGATGCCGGCGGATGGTCCGCGTGAATTGGCGCGAGCGCTCGAACACTTTCAGGGCGAATGGCGCAAGTTGGGCCCGCTTGAACACACCGTCCCGCATAAAGCACAAGCTGCGCTGCAGGAGCGGATGAAAGCCGGCCTGGCCCGGCTTGAAACGCCACTCAATGACAGGCGCCGGCTCGAGACGACCAAACGCGAACAATTGATCACCCGCGCCAAAGCGCTCAGCGCTGAAAATCAACCCCGCGACGTCATCAACAAAGTGCGCGAGCTGCAAACAGAGTGGCAGCAACACGCAAAAGCGCTGCCGCTGCAGCGCAATGTTGAAAATCGGCTGTGGGCTGAGTTCAAAGCCGCCACCGACGCCATTTTTCAGGCGCGGGATACCGCAAACAGCGCACGTGACGCGGTGTTTCAGGACAATGCAAAGGTGCGCAATGAACTCATCGCACGTGTTGAGGCGCTGAATGCAGATAGCGCGCCGGGCGATATCAAACGCACGCTTTCGGATGTTGATAGCGCCTGGCGCCGGACTGGCGAGGCGCCACGCAACATCGCACCCAAACTTGAACAGCGATTTCGGGCCGCACGTGACAGTGCACAGCTGTTGCTGTCGGGCAGCGCCAAACGCACCTGGCAAAAAACCTGCGATACATTAACCGCCAAGCTGGCGCTTTGTATCGCTGTTGAAGGCGCGGGCGGCAAAACAGCCGGTAATGAGGCGGAGGGTTGGGCGGCGTTGCCTCCACTGCCCACCGTTTGGGAAACACCACTTGCGGCACGATTTGACCGCGCGGTTGCGGGTCAGCCTGTCACCGGCGGTGAGGCCGCAAAAAGCGACAGCGAACTGCTAAATCTGGAAGCCGCACTCGATCTGGCGTCGCCAGCGGCATTTCAGGCGGCGCGGCGCGAAATGAAATTGCGTGCGATGAAAAATGCGATTGAGGCCAGGCAGGTGGTCACCGTGTCAAATGCGGACATTGAAGCGTGGCTTGCCGGCATCGTCAGCGCGCCATTGATTGATCCGGTTGCCACATTGCGTTTTCAGGCCATCTTGACCGGCTTGCGCGACAAGCCGCTACGTTAGATGACGTCTTGCCCGGTTGCAGTTCGTGCAATATGTGCACTGGGTATTATTTGTGCCGGCGGTCTTGCGTTGGCGCAAGCGGTTCAATCACCCGGCGGTGCGGCGCACATTGTGGCCGAACAGACACCGTCCAACGCGCCATACAATGTCGAACGGTTTAGCCGGCCTGGGCCGCTCGCTGGCGTCGTTGCCACCATTGATCTGACGCATCCGCATGTGCAGCTCAAGGTTGTGCTGTCAGATGATCGCGACCCGGACGGTGACGGACCATGCGTCGGTCAACTCGACGTCGCGAGCAATGCTGCGCGCAAAAATGATTTCGTGGTGACGCTAAACGCCAGTTTTTTCGGCGCGCCTCTGGTCAGGGAAATGGACGGCAAAAAGGTGCGTTATTTTGTCGGCAATTGCACCATGCCTGTCGGTTGGCACGTTTCCAACGGCAAGACGATCAGCAGGCCCGCGGGTGACAAATTGCGCGCCACCATGTTGGTAATGGAAGATGGCAGCATTGCCCTGCGACCCGATGTTCGCGAGATCCCGGCAAAAACACGTTACGCCGTCAGCGGAAATGCCATGGTGCTGGTCGATGGCGAGATCGTTTCAAAGGACAAGGGCGGGACACGACATCCGCGCAGCGTGGTCGGAATCAGCGCGGATGGTAAAACGCTTTATCTGGTTGCGGTGGATGGGCGGCAGGAAGGATTCAGCCGCGGCGCCAACATGGTCGAGCTGGGGGAATTAATGAACCAGATTGGTGCCCACCACGCCATTAACCTTGATGGTGGCGGCAGCACCGCCATGATTGTCAAAGACATGCGTACCGGCGCGTTTGCGGTGGCGAATCAACCATCTGAAGTTTCAACGCAGGGATTTCCGGTCAGGATGGAGCGTCCGGTTGCCGATGTGATTGGTGTGCTGATTGCGCCAAGCACAACGCCAAAACGATAGAAAATGGCAGGCTGGTCGTTAGTAGTAATAACCAAAAATGATGCCCATTTCATCTTCACTGGTTAATCCAAAGTTAACCAACAAGCCGGTTGTGTTGTTATAGGTGATTTCAGACGTCAATCCTTCGCCGGCTGACAACACGATCGGCTGGTCAAAAGTAATAATCGCCGGGTGTTCCCAATCGGTATTCTCATAGACAACCTGCCCGTCTCTGCTGCCGCCCTTGATGCGGATCACAAACCGCTCACCCAACTTATGCATGTGTGAGGTCAGCATCAAAATGCGTGTGGTCGCTGAAAAGGTAAAGGTCTTTTTATGTGTGGTCCGCTGAAACGGCGGCAGTGGAATACTCGTGTTGCCGAGATTCAGTGTTTGCGCGACCTGCGTGACTTGCGCGGCATCAACCGTGTGCAGATTGGCAAACGCCTCGCCGGTAATGTTGGCCGTAGCGCGGTTGACATAGTGTGCGTTGAGGTCGAGTTTTGCATTGGCCGGCAGCTGCAGGGCAATACCCGGCGGAAACGCGTATCCGCCTTCGGGTGTCATCGACCCGGCAAAAAAAGTGTGATAACCCATCGGCAGGGCGTTGAGAAAATTCAGGCTGCTGTCAGGATTGCGAATATCGCGCACCAGGTTTGGTGCCGGCATCAGCGCCAGCGGCGTATTGGCCTGAAATGTGTAAAGCAGGAAATGGTGACTGTTCGACCGCATGCGCGTTTCAATGCGTGAAACGTAAATCGGTGCGGCATTCTTCAGTTCACGCAATACAAACAACTCGCGCTCAAAATTGGGCTGCACCGAAAACGGCTCGATGACGAGTTGAATGCCGGTCGCAGGCGGCGTCAATGCAACAAACGGTGCATAACTCGGCAACGTCTTGTCATCGAGCAAAGCCGGATCAATGCTATCGCCGGTTTCCGGCGCACCCAGTTCGATCCAGCGTTTGATAAATTCAATCTGGCCGATGCTGAGCGACGTGGTTCCCAACGGCATCGGGCTGCCGAATTGTTGCGGCTTGGCCGGATCCCACAGCAGCAGCTTCTGATAAAACAAACTATTGTCGAGGTTACGTGGCAACACCTGTTTCATGCCGTGGGCAATGGCGACCGAATTTTTCACCGGCGCGTTGACAAGATTGGCAAAGGCAACAGGTTGATCCAACACCAG